>JAQUUY010000082.1 GCA_028693645.1 Eubacteriales bacterium
GAGTTCTGCTTGGTACATAGGCCCAGTCGTCTTGTGGATATTATTTTCTATTGCAGGAAGTATCGGCTTGAACCAAAAGAAATTTGCTTCGTCCACCCGAGGCAGGGGAGGTCAGCAAACATCGTGCTACTGCGCTGCGTAAAAAATGGAGGTCCCGAACTTCGCTTCTTGGATCCGCTTTATGTTTATGAAAGCGACGGCGAATATACAAACGAAATTAAAAAGATTTATCAAAAGGAAACATAAAAAAACCTGCGCTATTAAAGTGCAGGTTTTTTTGTGAGTTTTGGTTTAAAGACTTTTCATTTCTTTGATGCAGTCTGCGCAGACATTTTTGTCATGAATGCGCTTGACATCTTTTGCATTTCCGCAGAAGATGCATGCCGGCTGATACTTCTTTAAAAGAATGTAATCTCCGTCTACGTAGATCTCGATCGGATCTTTGATCTCGATATCGAGAGTCCTGCGCAACTCGATAGGAAGCACGATACGACCAAGTTCGTCAACTTTCCTAACAATTCCTGTTGCTTTCATTTTTTTTCCCCCTAACAATAAAAGATACCTATCAATACATAATATTAACATTCTGGAAAAAAGCAGTCAATCCTTTTTTCTGAGCAAAAAAACATATCTAATTGAATTAGATGAGGATCAGAAAAGATAACTCTTTCTATTTTTTCAGAAGGTTTTTTAACGCTGTGACTGCGTTGACAAGACTGGTAAGAGCTTGGATTACATTTTGGTTGCCCTTGATTGCCTTTGTCACTGTTCCAACGGATTCGCTGACATCGGAAAGCATGCGCTGTGCGGTTTCTGTGCTTTCTGCGGCAATCGCTGTGATTACCTGCGTATCCTCGAGAATCTTATTGAGTGTTTTTACGGCTGGAATCAAATTTTTGACCAGAGAAATACTGTAGAACAAAAGAACTACGAATGCAAGACCGATTAAAAGCAATCCGGCATCGCCCAGTGTGATTGTTGTATCCATAAAGCACCTCCCAATTTATTCTGTTATTCGCTGACTCTTTGGATGTTTGCACCTAAAGATCTAAATTTCTTTGAGAAGAGGGAATAGCCACGATCGAGGTGATAAATCTCGGAGAGTTCTGTGGTGCCATCTGCCATAAAACCGGCAAGAACCATTGCGGCACCGGCTCTCAGATCAGTACAGATGACTTGCGCGCCCTGTAAAAGGCGTTCGCCGGGGACGACTGCACTGCGGCCTTCTATTTTGATATCTGCGGACATACGATTGAGCTCGCCAACATGCATAAAGCGATTCTCGAATACCGTTTCCACTACGACGCTCGGACCCTTAACCGTAGACAGGAATGCCATGAACAAAGGCTGCATGTCTGTTGGGAAGCCGGGGTAAGGCATCGTCTTGATATCTGCTGCAACTAAGGGGTGAAGATCACCGCGGACGCGAATCCCTTCATCCGTATCTTCAATAACCACACCGCATTCGATTAGTTTAGCGATGACTGGTTTGACGTGGTCGGAAACGACATTTTTGATTAAAACATTTCCGCGCGTGATGGCGGCGGCGAGCATAAACGTTCCTGTTTCAATGCGGTCAGGAATCACGGCATGTTTTGTACCGTGAAGAGAGGGAACGCCTTCGATGCGAATCGTGTCCGTGCCTGCCCCTTTGACCTTTGCTCCCATTTTGTTCATAAAGTTGGCGAGATCGACAATCTCGGGCTCTTCAGCCGCATTCTCAATGATTGTGATACCTTCGGCAAGGCCAGCAGCCATCATAATGTTTTCGGTGGCACCGACGCTTGGGAAATCCAGATAGATTTTTGCACCAATCAGTTTTTTTGCATGAGCCTCTACATAGCCATGACCGCGTTCGATTTCGGCGCCCAAAGCCTGAAAACCTTTCAAATGAAGGTCGATTGGTCTTGCCCCGATGGGACAGCCTCCGGGAAGTGCAACCCGCGCATGTCCTGTTTTAGCGAGCAAGGGGCCCATTGTCAGTATAGAAGCGCGCATACGCTGAACAAGCTCGTAAGGAGCTTCTTCTTCAACAATGCGTTCGGTTTTTATTTTGACGGTGTTATTCTCGTAATCTTCCTCAACTTTTGAACCAATGCTTTCAAGTAATTTGCACATGACATCGACATCCCGCAAAGCCGGCACGTCCATAATCTCACATTCTCCTTCGGCAAGGAGCGCTGCTGCCATAATAGGCAAGACAGCATTCTTTGAACCGCTGATTTCGACTTCACCATGCAGCGGCCCTGATTTTTCAATGATATATTTAGCCAACGTATTCCTCCGTGTAAATTGATCTTGTTTCAGACGATATATAAGGTAATAAAATCAAGACAAATGATTTTTATAAAACTCTGCATAAATAGAACACATTGATGACATTATACCACTTTTTGCGATTTTGTCAAAGTTCAACAAGCGGAGTTTTGTGTTCCGCGGAACAGCAGGACATCCATTTGTTTTGTGGTTATGTTATAATATATTATATCTTTATTTTGTTTTTATTTAAAAGCTGTTTTTCAAAGGAACTAAGGCGAAAAATGTTTGATATCAAAGACAATCTCAGGAATCTTCCCGATCGTCCGGGGGTCTATCTTCATAAGGATGACTCCGGCAATATTATTTACGTGGGAAAGGCAATCTCTCTCAAAAACAGGGTGAGACAATATTTCATGGGGACGTCCAGAATGGAACCGAAAGTAAAAGCGATGGTTTCTCATATTGCCGAATTTGAATACATTTTGACTGATACGGAAATGGAAGCTTTGCTGCTTGAAGCACAGTTAGTCAAAAAATATATGCCCCAATATAATGTTTTGCTTCGCGATGACAAGAGTTTTCCCTATATCAAAGTCACCCTCGGAGAGTATTGGCCAAGGGTATTGAAAACAAGACGAGTCCTTGAGGACGGCGGCAGATATTTTGGCCCCTATACGGATGTCAGCGCATTGCATCAAATCGTGGATTTGCTCTCCGATTCTTACGGGATGAAACGTTGTGCGGCGCAGGGTTTTCCTGAGGACTGGAAGCCTTGTCTGAATTGTCATATTGGCAAGTGCAAAGGATATTGTGCGGTGCCGGCAGATCATGAAGAATATATGGAAGGGATACGGCAGATTTTGGAATTCCTTTCGGGCGACACAAAAGAAGTCCTATTTCACCTCGAGCAAAAGATGAAAGAGGAAGCTACTTCTTTAAATTTTGAAAAAGCGGCAGTGTACAGAGATCAAATTGCGGCCATCTCCGCAATTCCTAACCAAGAAAAATTGGATGCCTTCCTGACGCAGGTGGGACGCAATCGAGTGAAAGTGGTTAGACGTAATGCGGAAAGAATCGCGCAAAAGCAACGTGAACAGCGTGAACAGCTTGATATTAGTTTTCAAAACGTATTTGGGATGTCTGCCGGAAGTCGTACAGAAGCCTATGACATTTCTCACATCGCGGGAACGGATGCGGTTGGGGCGATGGTAGTTTTTGAAGATGCCAAGCCGCTGCGCAAGGCCTACCGTCGTTTTAGAATACGAACTGCTCCGGGTGGCGGCGATACCGACAGTCTTCAGGAAGTTCTGTATCGCAGAATCAAACGTGGTCTTGCCGGTGATCCAAGTTTCCTTCCTTTGCCGGAGTTGTTACTGATTGATGGAGGGAAAAATCAAGTAAATGCTGTGGGACAGGTGCTTTTGGCCTTGGGCGTTGATATTCCTATTGCCGGGATGGTAAAAGATGAAAAACACAGAACGAGGGGGATCGTGTATCGGGGAGAAGAAAAAGAACTCAAAAGCGAGCCCCTTCTGTATCGCTACATTTCTGGGATTCAAGATGAAGTGCATCGCTTTGCAATTGAATATCATCGAGGGCAAAGAGCAAAAAAACTTCAAAAATCGGAACTTGACGAAATCCCGGGGATCGGCGAAAAAAGAAAGCAGATACTCTTTAAAACTTTCGGAAGTATTGAGGCCATCGCTACTGCTGAAATGGAAGCGCTTAGAAGCCTTCCGGGGATGAATCAGGCTGCAGCAGAAGCTGTGAAAAAACATCTGAATAATTACGTTGTGAAAAAGGAAATATAGTGATATAGTTAGCATGTGGATTATGAAACGGTCATGCCACGAAGTAGTGATTTTTAGGAGGATGTTTACATGACAGAAAAAGACAAGTGCGTGCCCGGCGGATGCTGTGAGGGTTGCAGCTGCGAAACAGAAGAAGATGATGCAGATTTTCTGACCTTGGAGTTTGATGACGGCGAAGCAGTTGAATGCGAGATCATGGGCGTTTTCGAAGTTGAAGGCAAAGAATATATCGCGCTGATTCCTCAGGATGGAACAGATGACGTTTACATTTATGGCTACAAAGAAATCGGCGAAGATGAATTTGAGCTGATCGACATCGATGACGACGCCGAGTTTGAAAAAGCGGTCAAAGAATTCGAATCACTGACAGTAGAAGAAGAGTAATTCTTTTTGCGAAATCGAGTGACAAAATAGCCCGCGATAAGCGGGCTTTATTGTTTTTCTTTTATAAAAAATCATTGTGATAACAGAAGAATGGGCGCGGAGGTGTGACCATGAAAGAATATGATATCATCATTGTGGGCGCAGGAGCCAGCAGTGTTTTTATGGCGTATGAACTCACAAAAATGGATACCAAAGCAAGAGTGCTTGTTATTGAAAAGGGTTCAAAACTGGAGCATCGTGTCTGTCCAATTAAACTGGGAAAGACAAAAACTTGCATCAAATGTGACCCCTGCAGCATCATGAACGGTTATGGTGGAGCCGGCACTTTGTCAGATGGGAAATATAACATTACAACACAATTCGGCGGTGAACTCCATAACTACATTGGCGTGGAAAAGGCGATGGAGCTTATGGAATACGTTGACCGTGTTCTTTGCGATATGGGCGGAGCCGATGCGAAGCTGTATTCGACGAGCAACTCGGATTTGAAGAGGGTTGCGCTTCAACACAATCTACACCTTTTAGATGCAAAAGTAAGGCATTTAGGCACAGATCGCAACATGAAGATCTTAGAAAAGATGTATGACTATACAAAAGACAAGATCGAGATGATTTTCCATACGCAGGTTCTTGGTGTCGAAAAAATAGAAAGTGGTTTTGAAATTACCACCGACAACAAGGAGCAGTATCGCTGCAAGGATCTTGTTCTCGCGACCGGACGGTCCGGATCTCACTGGATTTCCGACATCTGCGAAAAGATGGAAATTCCTTTGAAGAAGAACCGCGTCGATATTGGCGTGCGCGTTGAGCTTCCTGCTGTGATTTTTAAGCATATTACAGATGATGTGTATGAAAGCAAAATTGTTTATAAAACCGACAAGTATAATGATATGGTGCGAACTTTCTGCATGAACCCTTATGGCGAGGTCGTTGCAGAAAATACAAATGGCATCGTTACGGTAAACGGGCATAGCTATGCTGATCCGGAGCTTCGGACCGAGAATACGAATTTTGCACTTCTCGTATCCAATAAATTCACGGAACCGTTCAAAGACAGCAACGAATACGGCGAATCAATTGCCCGTCTTTCCAATATGCTTGGCGGTGGCGTTTTGCTGCAGCGCTTTGGAGACCTTGTGAAAGGAAGACGAAGCAGTGCACGCAGAATGGAAAAATGTTTTACGAGGCCAACACTTCAGGCGACACCGGGGGATCTCTCCCTTGTAATCCCCAAAAGACAGCTTGATAACATCATCGAGATGGTTTATGCCCTCGATCAGATTGCGCCCGGCACCGCAAACGAAGACACCTTGCTATATGGTGTCGAAGTAAAATTCTATAATTCCAAAGTCGAGGTTGACGAAAATCTGGAAACCAAGGTCAAAGGCTTGTATGCACTTGGCGATGGCTCCGGAGTCACGCACTCGCTTTCGCAGGCTTCGGCAAGCGGTGTTCTTGCAGCCCGGATTTTAAATGAGAAATATTAAATTAGTGTTTACCGGAGAAGCCCTGAGAAGCTGATTCGGTTATTGCGACTAGCAAAGGAGGCTATATCATGTCAAGTAATCCGAACTGTCCTTGTAAAGATTTTGAGTGCAAATTCAACCCTGTAAACCATGACAAAGGTTGTAATTTGTGCGTTGAAGACAGCGTGAAAACGCGAGAAATCCCGAAGTGCTTTTTTATGAAAGTAAAGGAGAACGTCGATGATATTACCGATTGGTCGTTTGAGGCTTTTGCAAATCTGGTTTTAGACTCTAATAATAATAAGTAGTCATTGCTAAGGACGAGTGAGGTGGCTTTTTCAAGCA
>JAQUUY010000083.1 GCA_028693645.1 Eubacteriales bacterium
TTCTTACTGTATTTTAGGACTTTCGTATGATAAAATAACGTGATACTATAGAAACACAGTAAATGGAAAAATCTACTGGTCGAAAAATGATACAAGGGGATCAAAAAGGAAACTGTGATGTGGAGATGTGTTTGGGAGGAATACATGGACCACAAGCAGCAGAGGGGCGATACCGCCATCAAAGAACTTCCGTCCGTTGAACGACCGAGGGAAAAAATGATGCGTTACGGTCCCGGTTTTTTGTCTAACGGAGAACTGATATCTATTTTGATAGGAACGGGGACAAAGGAGCTTTCCGCACTGGCTTTGGCAAATAGAGTCTTAGCTATCGAGGAAGGGGGGCTTCCTTTTTTGGCGGAGTGCACATACGAAGAACTATGTCGAATCGATGGGATCGGAGAGGCAAAATCTTGTCAAATCCTCTCAGCCATCGAACTTGGTAAACGGATTGCTTGTTCACCAAAGAAAGACCGTTTTCTGGTTGGATCGCCAAAAGATGTTGCCGACCTTTGTATGGAAGAACTTCGACATCGGCAAAAAGAGTATTTCAAGGTTTTATACCTCAATACAAAAAATGAAATCACCTCATCGGAAGATGCTTCGATTGGGAATCTCAACAGTTCCATCGTCCATCCGCGTGAAGTGTTTCGAACTGCAGTGAAAAAAGGGGCGGCTGCCATTATTGTGGTGCACAATCATCCCTCGGGGAATCCAACTCCGAGCCAGAATGATCTTGACATCACAAAAAGACTCGTGGAAGTCGGAGAGCTGATTGGCATTCCGGTTCTTGATCATCTGATTATCGGAGATGGGAGCTATATCAGTTTGAAAGAAAAATTATTGATGTAAATGGATTTGACCCAAAATGCGAAAGGAGCATTGGAATGTTTAGCTTTTTTACAATGGATATCGGGATCGACCTAGGAACGGCCAATACCCTTGTTTATACAAAGGGCAAGGGAATCGTGCTGAATGAGCCATCGGTGATCGCGGTTGATGATAGCACAAAAAAAGTCATTGCAGTCGGAAAGGCGGCCAAAGAAATGATTGGGAGAGCTCCCGCTCATATTCGCGTCGTCAGGCCGTTGCAAGACGGCGTCATCTCGGACTATATGATGACGCATACGATGTTGCGTGAGTTTTTACGTGAAGTGATACCGGAGCGTTCTTTTCTCACGAAAGCAAGAGTCGTAGTCGGAGTTCCTTCCGGTGTCACCGGAGTCGAAAAACGTGCCGTTGAGGAAGTCGTAAGACAAATGGGCGCAAAGGAAGTCTACATTTTAGACGAACCGATGGCGGCTGCGATTGGGGTCGGAATTCCTGTAGACGAACCCGAGGGTCATATGATTGCCGACATCGGCGGCGGAACTTCTGATATTGCGATCATTGCACTCGGCGGTATCGTAACGAGTGTTTCTCTCAGGGTTGCGGGCGATGAACTTGATGAAGCAATCGTGCAATATATGAGGAAAGCCTACAATCTTTTGATTGGAGATAAAACCGCAGAAGATATTAAAAAAACGATTGGTTGTATTTTCCCGAATATCGGAATGCCGGGGAAAAGAGAGACCATGGAAGCAAAGGGTAGAGATGTTTTGACTGGTCTGCCCAAATCTGTCACGATTGATTCCTCGGATATGCTGAAAGCTCTCGAAGAGCCAATCGGTATTATTATCGAAGGGATTAAAAACACACTGGAAAATGCACCGCCGGAACTTTCTGCCGACATCTCTACCAACGGCATGGTTTTAGCGGGTGGTGGAGCCTTGATTAAAGGTTTGGATCAGCTTATCCAGCATCAGACCGGATTAAAAGTGGTCGTGGCCGAGAATGCGTTGGAAGCGGTTGCCGAAGGAACGGGAAAAAGCCTCGAACATATTGAAAATGTTCGCAGATATGCCATAAAGGAAAAGAAGTACTAGGAGTACGATTATGAGATGGTACAAAGAGCACTGGAGACTGTCTGTCGTTTTACTGGTTTTGCTGATTCTGTTGGCAGTCACTCTTTTATCTTACGTTAACCAAGGAAGCAACTCGTGGATTGGTAAACGGATAGAAAGCGCAGCAACATTTGTGCAGGAACCGATATCCTCGGGCGGCAATGCGGTAGCTAATACAATCAAGGGTCTTTTTCAATTTCGAAGTATTCTTGAAGAAAACGAAAAGCTTAAAGAAGAAAATAAAAAACTGGAAGCGGAGCTTATTGAGGCAGTGCTTTCACAGCAGGAACTGAGCGAATTGCAAAAACTCTCGACTTCCTTGAACTATATCAGTCCGGCTGACAACTATAAACATGTGACTGCCAGTGTGATTGCCATGGATAATTCTCATTGGTTCAATATTTTTACAATCAACGAAGGAACTGATAAAGGAATTGTGAAAGACGCGGTAGTCATAAACGAAGATGGTTTAGTCGGTCGGGTTTATGAAGTAGGAGCGGATTGGTCAAAAGTCATTTCGGTAATTGATGAAGACAACGATGTCAGTTTTCAAGTGTTTCGTGACCTCGGCTTACTTGGCATCCTCTCGGGAGACGGATCCGGAGGATTGTCCGGTTACATGCTTGATGACGAAGCCCCGGTGATTAAAGGCGATGTATTAATTACTTCGGGCATGGAATTGTACCCTCGTGGGATTCCTGTGGGGAAAATCACACAAGTTAGTAAAGACAAGGATGCCTTACTGCAAAAAGTCACAGTGGAACCTGCTGTCGATTTTTCAAATATTCAGAAGGTTACCGTAATCATCGCCGTAGCAACATAAAGGGGAAAAATGAAATATCGTTTTGCGATACCGCTGTTTCTCAGTGCTTTTTTGATCCAATCGACGTTAATCAATTATTTTACGTTTTTTGGAAAAGCGCCGAACCTCTTACTTTGCCTTGTGATCCTGCTCCCGTTTTTTTATGAAGGATACCAAGGGCTGGTTATAGGGGTTGTTTTTGGTTTGATTCAGGATATTTGCTTTTCTGTTTTGATTGGGCCGACAGCAATCGGGTTTTTGCTTGTGGGAATTTTGATGAAGGTGATCAGGCAAAGACTAGAGTGGGACAGCATTATTTCCGTGTTGAGCGTTGCCGTGCTCGGGACTTGTGTCTATTATCTTGTCTCTTGGCGTATCATAGCCGTTTTTATTGATATCTATCCGCTTTTTTATATGCTCAAAGGCTTGTTCTTCGTGGTGGTTTATAATTTTTTCAGTATGCTTCTTTTCTATCTTGTTATCGGAAAAAGAGCTGTGAAACATCCTCAAGATAAAGGCATGACGGGCAGTTTGATTCACTATTATTGATAAGGGGCCTCAATGAGATGGTTCAAGCTTAGGGACAACCAAATACTGCTTCTGATTCTTGTCCTGATGGGCCTATTAGCTGTACGTCTTTTTTCTTTGACGGTCATCGAAGGTGAGTCTTGGAAAAATGCGGCGCAAGCAATCAGCATAAAAAGTGTTTATACTTCCGCGCCACGAGGTGAAATTTTAGATCGCTACGGAAGGCTGCTTGCCGGAAACCGGCCGAGTTTCACGGTCCAGTTTTCAAAAGGGAACATTGAGGATGAAGAACTCAATGCACAGGCGCTTGAAGTTTTGGGCGTGCTCGAAGCGAACGGAGACAGCGTTAATGACAATCTGCCAATCATTCGAGGTGCAGATGGGACTTATTACTATACTTATCAGAAAACAATCGAAAACTGGTTGGTTGCGCAGGGGATGCCAAAAGATTTTACCGCGGAAGAGGCATTCCAAGAAATCAGAAACAGAAATGAGATAGATCCGGGGCTCGACAAATATGCGGCGCAAACAGAATTGCAGACGGTATACAGCGTGTACCCGCCGATTTCCGTAAAAAAAATGAAATACCTCGAAGACATCGACAAAGAAAGTTTTCTCGGCAGGTATTATCTTGAACCCACGTTGACCGCAGCGCAGGCTTTTGTTGCATTGAGAAAAGAATTTGCTATTGATCCTTCTCTTTCGAACATTGATGCGAGAAAAATCATGGTAGTGAGAAATGAGCTCGCAGCCCAAGGATACATGAGTTATATTCCTGCCACGATATCACAAGATATTTCCGCGCAAACGATTGTCACCCTTGAAGAGAGAGGCTCTGCGCTTAATGCCGTCGAAGTAGTAGCCGAGTCGGTTCGGTATTACCCGAACGGTGAGACGGCAGCTCACGTCTTAGGTTACTTAGGTCAGATTTCTGAAAGTGAAAAAGAAGATTACAAGAAAAAAGGATACAGCACAAGCGACATGGTTGGCAAAGATGGTGTCGAGAAAGCCTTTGAAAGCATCCTAAAGGGCGAGGATGGGATCAAAAACGTAGAAGTTAACGCGTTTGGGGATCTTGTAACTGTGATTAGCGACAGTGGCGCCAAAAAAGGAAAAGATATTTATCTGACGATTGACTTGGAAGTTCAAAAAACGGCACAAGCAGCATTGGAAGAAGCTTTGGCTAAAATCAGAACGGCCGGCACCTTTGAAAGTAAATATGGAAATTACAAATATGGGAAAGCTTACCGAAACGCCAACGTTGGAGCAGTTGTTGCAATTGACGTGAAAACCGGTGATGTGATCGCAATGGCGTCTTGCCCGGCCTTTGACCCAAATCTCTTTGCAACCGGGATTAGTTCTGAGGATTGGAAATCGCTTCAATCTGAGAATCCAAGAGACCCGCTTTCCCCCTTACCCTTGTTCAACGTAGGCGCAAGAACGGCTGTACAGCCGGGATCGACGTTCAAGATGGTGACGGCAACGGCGGCCCTTGAATCGGGATTGGATCCGCAGAGAAAACTCTTGGACGGCGGTGCTGTAAAACTGGGAAATCGTACGTACGGCTGTCTCCTCTGGAATATGTATAAAAGAAATCATGGCTATGTCGATTTATATCAAGCGATGGAGGTTTCTTGTAATTACTATTTTTATGATTTGGCGGCGAACAAAGATTTTGCCACCGGTAAATCACTCGGTCTCAGTGAAGACATGAGTATCGAAAAAATTACGAGTTATGCGGCACAATATGGGCTTGGTCTTCCTACGGGAATTGAGATACCGGAAACGGTCGTAAGTGTTCCCAGCCAAGAAAAAAAGATGTCAGCCATGAAGACATATCTAAAGAATGTTTTGATTGGCAGAGCGGAAATGTATTTTGATAAAAAGACGATTTCTGATAAAGAACTCTTAATGAAAAACATAGAAACAATCGTGAACTGGACCGAAGAAAACCCTGGGCGCAAAACGATTATGGAACGCTTGGCACCCTTGGGGGTAAAAACAGATATGATAGAGACGGTTTGCGATTTATGCAAATTTTCGTATTTTAACCAAGCAACTTGGACACTTGGAGATGAACTGAACATTTCGATTGGTCAGGGTGAAAATGCCTACACGCCCTTGCAGATTGCAAACTATGTTGCGACCATCGGAAACAGCGGAATCAGGAATCAAGTCACGCTTCTCCGCGCAATCGAAGGAAGTGGTTCTGTTGAAAAAGAACCCGGCCAAAAGATGGATCTTAAGGATTACGGAATCCTTGATGACATCACGGAAGGCATGGTGCGGGTAGCCAATGGTTCAAAAGGCAGTGCAAGATCGGTCTTCGCGAATTTCCCGGTGACGGTCGCAGCAAAGACAGGTACTGCGCAAAGAGCAGGTAAGGTCAATCCGCCGGATGAAATCGAATACCTAAAGACAAACCTTTCTCGAATCAACTCCTCTTTGAATTGGGAGCAGGTTGAAACGGAAAAAGACAGGCTTTTGCATGATTATCCCGATATTTACACGACACAGAGTTCCGCAGCAAGACAAGCGGTAATCAATCTTTCGCGTGGAAAGATTACCTCTGCTTCCATCGATGCCTATAAAGGGAATTACGATAGTTTTGCCTGGTTTGTAGCCATGGCTCCCGCTGAAGACCCGCAGATTGCGGTTGCGATATTGCTTTTTCAAGGGGGTAGCGGTCCTTATGCAGGACCTATCGCAAGAGAAGTCATTGGAGAGTATTTAGGTTTGGATAAAACCTATTCGGATTATAGTTTGGAAACTGTCGTAACAGAATGACCCGCGGCAGAAAAGGAGCAGTAAATGAGTGAAGTGATACTGGTAGCCTCAGGAAAAGGCGGAGTCGGAAAGACTGTGATCGCCGCAAACCTTGGTGCGGTACTGGC
>JAQUUY010000084.1 GCA_028693645.1 Eubacteriales bacterium
GTCCGGGAACAATCTCGCTGTACGCTGACACGACGCCAATCAAAGGACGGTCAAGCTCTTCCTTTGTATATCCCATTGAGTAAAAGAGTGAACGATGGGGTGCATGTTCTACACCTTGCGTAACCTGATGGCTCTTTAATACCATGGCCTTTTCTCCAATCTTTATTTTGTTGCAGCCCTACCTTTCGGCAGGGCTGCAAAGTTTGAATTTTAACTTAGTAGGATCTTATTTTTTGAGCCAGCTCATCATTTTACGGAGGTTAGCACCAACCGTTTCGACGAGATGCTCGGATTCCATGCGGCGAGTTGCAAGGAATTTCGCTCTGCGGCCTGCGCGGTTTTCTGCAATCCAGTTGGAAGCGAAGGTGCCGTTTTGAATCTCGAGAAGGACTTTCTTCATTTCTTTACGTGTTTCTTCCGTTATAATGCGGCGTCCGGTTACGTAATCACCATATTCGGCAGTGTCGGAGATGGAATAACGCATCATGGCAAATCCGCCGCTATTGATGAGGTCGACAATCAATTTCATTTCATGAACACACTCAAAGTAAGCCATTTCCGGCTCATAACCGGCTTCTACAAGAGTATCAAAGCCTGCTTTCATCAATTCGGTAACACCACCGCAAAGAACAGCTTGCTCACCAAACAAGTCGGTTTCTGTTTCCGCTCTGAAAGTGGTCTCGATGATTCCGGCACGACCTGCCCCGATTCCCGCCGCATAAGCAAGAGCATATTCTTTTGCTTTCCCGCTTGCGTCTTGGTGGATTGCGATAAGGGAAGGAACGCCTCTGCCTTCCTGGTATTGTGTACGGACGGTATGTCCTGGTCCTTTCGGTGCGCACATCGTGACGTCACAGTCTGCGGGGGCAACAATCTGATTGAAATGAATGTTGAAACCGTGTGCAAACATTAAGATGTTTCCGGCGGTGAGGTTTGGAGCGACCTGTTCTTCGTAGATGTCGGCAGCCTTTTCGTCGGGAACGAGCATCATAATGACATCTGCTGCTTTTGCCGCTTCATCGACTTCCTTGACGGTAAGGCCGGCTTCCTCTGCTTTCTTGCAGCTTGCAGAGTTTTTGCGAAGACCAACGACAACATTGAGGCCGCTGTCCTTGAGATTCAAAGCATGAGCGTGTCCTTGGCTGCCATAACCGATGATTGCGATGGTTTTTCCTTTCAGAAGATCCATGTTACAGTCGTTTTCATAATACATTTTTACCATTTTTTTATCCTCCAAGTTTTATAAGAGAACGCTGTCCGGAAGGTTCCGGGAGCGTAGCCTGTACGATATCGTTTATAATTTGGCGCTGTCTTTTTCCAGTGCGGTAACGCCGGTTCGACACATTTCGATAATTTGATATTCCTTCATAATGCCAAGGAAGGCCTCGATTTTTTGGGTGCTGCCGGTTAGCTCGATAATCATGGATTTTGGAGCTAAATCAACGATTTTGGCCTTATAGATATCCGCAATCTCACGAAGCGCGGTGCGGTCACCTTCGGTCAATTCCATTTTTATCAAAAGAAGCTCTCTGCTCAACGCTTGCTTTTCGGAGATTTCGTGAACGCTGTAAACTTCTTCGAGTTTGCTCGCTTGCTTTATAATCTGCTCAAGGATGCTTTCATCTCCGGTAACAGCCATCGTGATATAAGAAACACCCGGATTGTTTGTCTCGGAAACGGTAAGGGAGTCGATGTTGTACCCTCTGCGTCCGAAAAGGCTTGCGACACGGGCTAAAACACCTGCATTGTTTTGAACCAAAACGGACAAGATGTACTTTTGCATTTCGGATACCTCCTTTATTCCATGATGACGTCGTCGATCGTAAGACCGGCCGGAATCATCGGGAGAACTCGTTCATCGGTACACATCATAAGCTCAATGACCGTAGGTCCATTGTTTGTCGCAGCGTTCTTTAGAGCGCTTTGGAATTCTTCGGGTGTTGTGCAACGGACTCCTTTTGCGCCAAAAGCCTCTGCGAGAAGAACAAAATCGGTCTTCCTGTTTGGCTCGGTAAACGAATAACGACTGTGATAAAAGCTCTTTTGCCATTGGTGTACCATGCCAAGGACTTGATTGTTGAAAATCACAGTTATGATCGGTAATTCTTCACTCACTGCGGTGCAAATTTCATTGAGATTCATATGGAAACTTCCGTCTCCGGTCACATGGACGATTTTCTTACCGGGGAAAGCACAAGCGGCGCCGATAGCGGCTCCATAGCCGAAGCCCATGGTACCAAGTCCGCCGGAAGTCAAAAATCGTCTGGGGTCATTGGCTTTCGAGTATTGGGCAGCCCACATCTGATGCTGACCGACGTCAGTTGCCATAATGATATCTTCGCCGAGTATTTCATAGATATCTGCGATGACCTGTGGTGGTTTGAGCGCATCGTCGCAGCAAAGTGGTTGATAATCAACCTTGGCCTGCAAGGCAGCAATCTCAGAAGCCCAAGATTCTCTTTGCTGTTCTTTAATAAGAGGTAACAGATGCTCAAATACTTCTTTTACATCCCCGATAAGACTGTAATCGATTTGTACGTTTTTGTTGATTTCAGCCGGATCGATATCGATGTGTACGATTTTGGGTGAGCGCGCAAATTTTTCGGCATTTGTGGCAACTCGATCTGAAAATCGCATTCCGACGGCAAGTAAGAGATCTGCTTTTTCCACCATCCGAGAAGAAGAGACATTTCCATGCATGCCAATCAATCCTAAGTTCAAGGGATCACCGTATCCAAGAACGCCGGTGCCCATGATAGTGTGGCAACTGGGAATATGTGATTTTTCAATCAATTTTGTCACACAAGAAGATGCTCCGGAAGCTACGACACCACCACCATAAAGAAGAACAGGTCGTTTGCTGTTGTTAATCAGATCTGCAATATCTTGCAAATCTTTTTCATCTGCGACCGGCGGTTTTTTTGCTTCGCATGGTGTTGATTTTGTAAAATCACAAAAAGCAGCGGTAACGTCTTTTGGAATATCCACTAAGACAGGGCCGGGGCGATCGCTCTTTGCAATCCGAAAAGCAGAGCGCAAGGTATCAGCGAGCTGATTGACATCGCGAACCACGTAATTATGCTTTGTAATCGGCATCGTAATGCCGGTGATATAGACTTCTTGAAAACTATCTTTCCCAAGAAGCGCCGTACCCACGTTACCGGTAATCGCAACCATGGGGATAGAATCCATATAAGCCGTAGCGATGCCTGTTACAAGATTTGTCGCGCCGGGGCCTGAAGTTGCAAGTACAACACCGGTTTTGCCCGTAGCCCTTGCGTAGCCATCGGCAGCGTGGGAAGCCCCTTGCTCATGGGCGGTCAATATGTGGCGGATGCGATCCTTATAATCATATAAAGCATCGTAAATATTAAGAACAGCTCCGCCCGGATATCCAAAAATGGTATCCACGCCTTGTTCTAACAACACTTCCATCAAAATTTGCGAGCCATTCAGTTTCATTGCATCCTCCTATTCTCCACAGAATATAAAAAAAGTCCTTGCTCTGGAATAAGAGACAAAGACTTAAAATCCCTGCGGTACCACTCTTGTTGCCGATTCCATTCTGAAAACCAAAAAAGGAAAGTCGACCTCTCGGTAAGCATCATGCAAAATGACTGCAAAATGCCGGACACGATAACGGGTGTCAGTCGTTACAACCTACACAGATCCAAAGATCCTTCAGCCGAATGCTCCGAGGTGACTTTCACAAAAAACCGGATACTGTCTCTCAGCGCACGACAGCTCTCTTGAATCCCTGAATCCTGTTACTTTTCCTCATCTCAGCGTTTTTCTATTGATTATTAAAATATATGATACTTCTTTCTTTTCAGGCTGTCAAGCATATTTTTTCTATTCTTCGGCGCCGCTATTTATATTGGAGATTATCATATATTCATGTGAAACCTCCATACATATTTCCATCTTCTTGTGCTATAATTATTGATAGATGTACTTTCGGTCATACTTGTGAAAAGATTAGGAAAAAAGGACTTAAAATGTTGAAGTTCACACAATCTTCACAAAGAAGGGGAATGATTGAAAAAGTGGAAAGTGGAAAAATGATTTGTATTTCATGGGGCGAGCATATATAATAGTGTGGCAGATGCGTAAGGAAAGAAGTACTTGCGATTGTTTGTAGTGGGAAAAGAATAAGGGGTGAAAGTTTTGGCATTTGTAGAAGAAGTAGGTATTGATCTTGGAACAGCTAATGTTCTGGTATATATAAAAGGAAAAGGCGTAGTCCTCGAAGAACCTTCCGTGGTAGCAATCAACAGAGATACCAACGAGATTGTTGCGGTCGGAGAAGAAGCTCGCCAAATGCTCGGAAGAACACCGAGTAATATCGTTGCAGTACGTCCGCTTCGTGATGGAGTGATATCAGACTATGACGTTACAGAAAGAATGCTTAAGCACTTTATCAGAAGGACTTGCGGAAGCGGAGGTTTTTTTAAGCCCAAAATCATGGTCTGTGTTCCGTCCGGTGTTACCGAAGTCGAAAAGAGAGCAGTAAAGGAAGCAGCAATCGAAGCAGGCGGAAAATCCGTCTACTTGATGGAAGAACCCGTTGCCGCGGCCATCGGTGCAGGACTTGACATTTCAAAGCCGAACGGAGTCATGATTATAGATATTGGCGGCGGAACCACGGATGTTGCAGTAATTGCACTAGGAGGAATCGTTACGTCGAATTCAGTTAAGGTTGCCGGAGATAAATTTGATGAAGCTATTGTCAAATACATGAGGAAAGAGCATAAATTATATATCGGTGAACGTACAGCCGAAGAGATGAAGATGACAATCGGTACTGCTTATCCGAGAGAGATGGTCGTTGTGCAGGAATGCAGAGGCAGAGATCTTGTAACCGGATTGCCAAAATCGATTGAAATAACATCAAAACAAATGATGGAAGCGCTCGAAGAACCTTTGCAGGTTATTTGCGAAACCGTTCATGGCGTCCTCGAAAGAACGCCGCCTGAACTTGCGGCAGATATCAGCAACAGCGGAATCGTTATGACCGGTGGCGGAGCTTTGCTTCACGGAATTGACCGTAGGATAGAAGAACGGACCGGCATTCCCGTCAGGATTGCTGATGACCCGAAATCCTGTGTTGCGATTGGAACGGGGAAGGCACTCAATTCACTTGAAGTTTTGCAAAATAACAAGTTGAATAAAAAAAGAAACTTTGACTGAAAGAAACCGATACTATAGTGGTATCCTGAAAGTCAATACAACAATACACAAAAAAGGCTCTCTTACGAGGGCCTTTTCTGAAAGGGGAACAAAATGTCGAAACTGACATTGATTGCGACAGCTACCTTTGGCTTGGAGGCAGTCGTAAAAAGAGAGGTCGAAGCACTCGGCTACAAAGTCATCAGATCTGAGGACGGAAAAATCACCTATATCGGAGATGAACGGGCTGTCGTTCGTTCCAATCTTTGGCTTCGCAGTGCAGACAGAGTGCTGATTCGCTTAGATGAATTTGAAGCAAGGAGTTTTGAAGAACTGTTTCAACAGATTAAAGCATTACCTTGGGATCAATGGCTCCCCCTTGATGGAAAGTTCACCGTCACGGGTACTTCTGTCAAATCCACACTACATAGCGTTCCGGATTGCCAAGCGATTACAAAAAAAGCAATCGTAGAAGCAATGAAACAGGTATATGGCATTGAACGCTTTGCGGAAACCGGGGCAACCTACACCGTAAAGCTAACCATATTGAAAGATCGCGTTACGGTGACGCTGGATACCAGCGGTCCCGGACTCCACAAAAGAGGATATCGCGTCCGGGACGTGGCTGCCCCCATCAAAGAAACTCTTGCGGCGGCTTTAGTCCAATTATCCTTTTGGAAAGCAGGAAGGCTTCTTGTCGATCCTTTTTGCGGATCGGGCACGATTCCTATCGAAGCAGCAATGATTGCCAGAAACATTGCGCCGGGTCTTTCTCGTAAATTCGCAGCGGAAGAGTGGGAGATGATTCCGCAAGCATTGTGGAAAGAAGAAAGAAAAGCTGCATTTTCTGCCATTGATAATGAATCGGAAGTACGAATCCTTGCCTCGGATATCAGTCCTTCGGCGATTATCGCGGCGCAGCAAAACGCTGCCGAAGCCGGAGTTGATGATTCGATTGAATTTTCGGTGCTGCCATTCAACCGAT
>JAQUUY010000085.1 GCA_028693645.1 Eubacteriales bacterium
TTTTGTAAGATTTTCTCGATCTATTTTCTGGCTTGATAGGCAGCCAAACCTTTTCCCAAAATCTCGATTGCTCTTTTTAATTTTTCCGGTTCCAGTACATACGCCAAGCGAATCTCATTCTTTCCGAGACCCTCTGTAGCATAGAACCCATCTGCGGGAGCGGCCATAACCGTTTCTCCGTTATCCTCAAAATCCTTCAACATCCAAATCAAAAAATCCGTCGCATCCTCCACGGGAAGTTTGCAAATCATATAGAACGCGCCTTCCGGCTTTTTACAGATAAGACCCGGAATCTTCGTCAGGCTCTCAAAAACAACATCTCTCCGGCGTTCAAACTCTTCTCTGATCGAATGAATGACTCGGGTACCCGTAGAATACAGTCCCACCGCTCCGTGTTGCTCGATTGTTGAAACAGCAAGTCGTCCTTGGCAAAGTTTTGACACGATGGCAAAGAAGGCTTCGTTTTTTGACATCACGACACCGATTCTTGCCCCGCAGGCGCTAAATCTCTTTGATACACTGTCAATAATGATCAAGCGGTCATATACCTCCGGCAAGAATCCGAAGCTTGTCATCTTTCGGCCGTCGAAAACGATTTCTCTGTATACTTCATCGGATACGATATATAAGTCATGTTCGATAGCGAGGTCTGCAATAATGCGAATCTCCTCCTCCGTCATGACGGATCCCGTCGGATTGCCGGGGTTCGTAATCCAAAAGGCTTTGGTCTTATCTGTGATTTTCGCTTCCACTTGCTCTTTTGTAAAGTGAAAACCGTTTTCGGCATAGGTCGTAACCGCAACGGGAGTGACTCCTGTCAGGGTAAAATAAGTATTGTAATTCGAGTAATAGGGTTCCATCACAATGACTTCATCTCCGGGATCTACGAGCGCAAGAAGGGTAAATAGCACAGCTTCTGTCCCGCCCGTTGTAATTGCTATATTCTCATGCCCCATATCAATATCCATTTCCCGATAGTAACGAGAAACTGCTTCCAGTAACTCGGGGATTCCATTCGACGGCATATATTCGACCGTTCTCTCATCAAACGCTCTGATATGATCATAATATTCCTGCGGGACCGAAAGATCCGGTTGACCGATATTCAGGCGATACACATGTTTTCCGGCCGCCTCCGCTGCAAGGGCATGCTGCGTCAGCTTTCTAACCGAAGAAACTTGCATATTGGCCATCTGTTTTGATAATTCTTTCATCTCTCGATCCTCCCTCGTCCCTTTTTTTCGTTTTTCTATATGGGCGCTATTTTATCACGAATCATGCAAAGCAACAAGGAAAATACGCTTGTTAAAATATAAATAAAAGCGACAAGTCGCGGTGCCTTCGCTCAGCATGTCTTAATTACTTGCCAGCGTAAGAAATCAGTGTCAAAATAAAGATATCAAGACCATTTCTTCCGACGGCTATCGAAATCAATAAAGGAAAATTGTAATGGAAAATATATTTGGAAGTAAACATTTCAACGCTATCGGGCCATATCTCAAGGACGTCTTCGGGAGTCGTGTAGCAAAACTTGCCATTGACGGCGGTTTCACCTGTCCCAATCGCGATGGTACAAAAGGAATCGGCGGTTGCATCTATTGCTCTTCGGATGGAAGTGGTCACTTCGCAAGTGATATCGACAGCCAGATTAGATTATTGTCGGAGAAATGGCCGGACAGCAAGCATCTTGCTTATTTTCAGAGCTTTACAAACACTTATGCGCCGGTTGCAGTCCTCCGAGAAAAGTATGAGTCCGCACTTTCTCATCCCGGTGTTTGTGGCCTTGCAATTGCAACAAGACCAGACTGCCTTCCGCCCGATGTTCTTGCCCTTTTATCCGAGTTAAATCAAAAGACTTATCTTTGGGTCGAACTTGGACTGCAAACAACAAACGAAAAAACCGCAGAAGCAATTAATCGCGCGTATCCTCTTTCAACCTTCGATGAAGCTATGGAAAAACTCTCAGCTGCAGGAATCCGCAGCGTCGTGCATTTAATTTTTGGTCTGCCGGGAGAAACGGCTGCCGACATGCTCGCTTCCGTCGATCACGTTATTGAGAAAGAACCCTTTGGAATCAAATTGCATGAGCTATACGTGACAAAAGACAGCAAGCTTGCCGAGATGTATCCAAAATCATACAAGCCTTTAGAAAAAAAAGAATACATCAACCTCGTGGTTGATGCACTGGAAAGGATTCCTCAGACAATTACAATCCACCGCATCACAGGAGATCCTCCAAAGGAAACGTTCCTCGCTCCCTCTTGGTGTCTTGACAAAAGAAGTGTTCTAAACGGAATCCAAATGGAATTCAAGCAACGAGGAAGTTTTCAGGGCAAAAATTATTCTCCCAAGCGGCCGTCGTTATAGTGTTTTCGGCAAAGCGAAATGTACATATCATTTCCGCCGATTACGATTTGTTCTCCCATTTTGACGAATTTTCCGTCAACAATCCTCGCGACCATGGTGGCTTTTCTTCCGCACCAACAGATTGTCTTGATTTCCTCAAGCTTATCAGCATAAACCAGCATATAATATGAACCCTCAAAGAGCTCATTTTGGAAATCATTTTTCAGGCCGTATGCCATTACCGGTGTGTCGTAACTATCTACGATTTCGACAAGTTCCTGCACATGGTGTTTTTTTAAAAACTGACATTCATCCACAAGCACACAGTCGATTTTTCCATTTTCGTTTTCTTCCATAAAAAGTTTGAGCAGGTTTGTATCATCATTAACGATAATTGCCTCGCGGCTCACTCCGATTCTCGAGGATACAACGCCCTTCCCAAAACGGTCATCAACCGCAGGCACAAGAACCAAGACCTTTTTACCTCTTTCTTCATAATTATACGCCACCTTGATAAGCTCGATCGATTTTCCCGCATTCATTGTACTGTAGCGGTAATATAATTGCGCCATGAAAAAAAGGCTCCTTTCTTCTCTAAAGTTACACTTTCATCATAGCATACGCTCTATGAAAAAGGAATCCCGAACGGGCAAAACCCCTCTCAACATTATATTGAAAGGGGCCTTGCTTGAAAGGTATCTATAGGAATGGTCAGAGGCTTGCGATTTCTATTTGCAGACTCAAAAGCCCGCAAAATGATTGTGTCTGCTTACTATTAGTTTTTCACCCGACTTGTCACGATTAGTAGCTCACCTGACTGCTTATTACTGTCGCTGTTTCATAATAGCTTCCATTGTAGGCTGTAACTTTCGAGCTGACTCTGTAGGTGTAGCCCGAGGTCACTGCTCTGGTTTTATAAAGAGTGAGCGTACGTCCGGCTGCGGTCTCGGTCCAGCTTTGCAGCGTAGTCCAAGCACCTCCGCTATATCGCTGCAGGCTTGCAACTATTTTCACGCTGGTAACTCCGGTGACTCCGGTGATACTGCTTTGTACGCTTGCCGTCCCCGAACTGGAAATGCTCAGATTAGCACTGCAGCTCGAAATATAGGTCGTTCGCAAAGGTCCCACTGTAGAGTTGGAATCCAAAGATGGATCATTTGTTGCGTACACCGGGGCCGCAAGCAAAACCATCAAACAAAGGAATAAGCAGATCAGTTTTTTTCTCATTAAAGTGTCCTCCTTCTTTCGCATAAAGATTATTATTTTAACCTTCACTATATATAACGAATCAAAAGGCCCGTTTGTGACAGCTGATTAAAAAAAAATTAAAAAAAATATTTTTTAATAGGAGAGCGTGCGTGCTAACTTCGCTAAACGCTTGAAAAAGTAAAGCGTGCGTGCTAACTTCGCTAAAAACTGAAAAAGGTAAAAAGTTATCTAAAATGGCTCCTACAGAGCACAAAAAGTATAACTTCCCTGATGTGGAAATCGAGAGCTTTTTTTAGAATCACAAAAACCCACAATTTTCAACGTCCCTGCCCTTAGTTTTTCAAACATTAATTTGCCATTCAGAAAAGTTATCTAAACTGACCCCCAAGGGACAAAAAAGGTATAACTTTCACCCGAAAGTTATACTTTTTTGCTCCAATATATTGAATTTTAGATAACTTAACAGCGAAAAAAGTATGCTTGAAATTTATGCAAAATAAAAACGTTCAAATTTCAACCTTTCGATGGTAATCCCAAAAACTCCAAAAGTCGATTTGAAAAAAGTTATCTAAAAACAACCCTCAAAATGTTATTTTAGATAACTCTTCTCAAAAAAGTCCTGCAATATAATCCGTTGGGGGGGCAGTTCAAATCGAGACAGTTCATTTTAGGGTCTATAATAAGTGTTGTGGCGTTTGAAAAATCGAATACGACAGCTTTTTCGATTTCAGACAAAGAAAAAGGACATGCCGCTGTCTTAATCTTTTGGTTGCAGTGCATCAGCTACGTACTGGCTATATTTTTCTTCATTAATATTCCACCTGATACATCCGCCTATTGCGCCGCCAATTACACTCCCAAGCATCGAGGCTGAATTACATTTATCGAAACAATTACCGTTAATCAAAAAATTCGCGATTAGTGAACCCGAAAAGATAGAAGCCCCCATAGTAATACAGCAAGATATTACGTAAAAAGTTCTCCCTTTTTTTCTTGTTTTTCCCCACTTTCAAATAAATTTATCAGCTTTCATAGAAATTACCCTTTCCAGTTTGGTTATTGAGCAGCTTGTTCAATAATACTCTCGGCCATTTTGACAAGTTCTTCTTTTTCCAGTGGTGCAATCAGGTGATAAACATAATCTCCGGCAAACCAAATCAACTGCTGTTCGCCTTTGTTCGAAACATATTTTGCTTCATAACTGCCGATATAAAATGTTTCGAGAGCGGTTCCTTCCGTATCGACACCCATCTGCATGTTCGCTGCATACTCCTGCATATAGATAATCTCTGCTTTTTCTTCATTTTCATATATAATCGTCTGGCTGATTCCATATTCTTCTGCTTGGATTTTTTCAAATCCGAGAGGAACATACGTTGCCTCTATGCCCCTAAAGACAATATCGACCGGGCCATTTTCATCTGAAACGACATCAATTGTCGTCAATTCGTGATAGACCTTGACTACGAGATCAAAGAACCTCGTGCGCAATGCCTCGACACCGATGACCGTTGTGGCAGCAAGTGAAAGAATCAGCAAGAAAATGATTGCAACACGCCTTGCTTGTCTGATAAAGATTTTCATCGCAGGCGTCCGATTTTCCTGTTTGATCAGCCGCTTCATTTTGTGCAAAAAGGATTTAGAAAATTCATGCGAGAGATCCTGCTCTTCGGGTATCGCGTTCAAATGGTATCGTTCTGCTTTTGGTATATAGTCATACAAAAAGGCATCGGTCAACTGCAGTTTCCCTTGATTCATTATGCATTCACCATCCCTTCGTTCAAAAGTTTCGATAAATGTTTCTTTCCCCGGAGTATCCTTTGTCGCACATTTTCTTCGGAGATTCCCAAAATCTTTGAAATTTCAAGATTGCTGTAACCATGGCTGAATTTGAAACGCAGCACCGTAGAAAAATTTAGCGGCAACTCGGCAAGTAGCGCCTCAATCCTGTCCTCGGAATCGAAAACAGAAGGCTCCTGTTTCTGTTGCACGGTATCAAAATCATTTCGATTTAAAAAAACCAGATCCTCTTTGCTACGTTTGTTATAAAGATCGATGGCGATATGTTCTACTACTATAACGATAAAACCCTTCGTTTTGTGACAGTCTTCTTCATTTATTTTTTCCAAATGCTCAATTATTTTTATAAAAGCCAGATGAACAGCATCTTCTGCGAGATAATCATCCTTCAGAATCCGTTTGGCGGCATAATACATCTGCTGTCTGTACGCCAGATAAAGCCGTTCAAATTTACTCTTATCCTCTTCGCTTTCGATCATTGATAAATAAATAAACACTGCCAACCCTCTCAATCAAAAAAGTGGTTAAATCGTACGACAAAAAACAAAAACGCCATGTAAGAGACTTCTCAAACACAGCATTTTCAATGTGACGTGGTGCCCAGGCTCGGAATCGAACCAAGGACACGTAG
>JAQUUY010000006.1:0-7127 GCA_028693645.1 Eubacteriales bacterium
CCCTCCATTTGTTTTTTTAGATTTTCGACCGCTTTCGGGTCTGCATCGGGTGTTAATACGATAATCATTTTATTCAACCGTCCTTTCTGAAGCAAGTTGTCTCATTTGATCGTTTATGCCTTGCACAAACACATTTCATCGCTGTCCGTCTCTCTGTCCAGAAAAAGCCGGTCTGCCAATATAGCTTGATATTTCAACATTTTTAACCCATTTTGGGTCTGAAGTCCTCGTTTTTTTGCCTCTCGGATTAGCTTTGTTTCGGCGGGTTCATAAATCAGGTCGTAGACCAAAGCGTTTTTCGGCAAGGCATCGAGAAAGGAAAAATCTTCGAATTCGCTTTCTGTTCCTTCCATTCCCCTCGGCGTTGCATTCACAAGGATTGTTGTATCCGTTGCGAAAAAAGGCGCTTGCTCATCCCTCCCGTAACCGATTCGGACTCCTTTTACACGTTCTCCGAGCTTCTGAATCTCCCGGCAAAGTGCTGCGGCCTTTTGAGGCATCCTCGCAAGGATAATCACGGTTGTTGCACCGTCGAGTGCCGCCTTCAATGCAATCGTTCGGGCCACTCCGCCCGCTCCCAAAATCAAGAGTTTCTCGTTTTTTAAGCTCCTCCCGTTCTCCATCAGCGATAGAAGAAAACCCTTTCCGTCGGTGTTATAACCGCAAAGCCTGCCTTTTCGGTTCACTACGGTATTCACGGAGCCAAAAATTTTTGCTTCCTGTTCTATTTCTGTTAAATAGGGCAGGATATCGGTCTTATGCGGCATCGTCAGATTAAAGCCGCGGAATCGTTCTTTTTTTACTTTTTCCAAGAACGCGGGAAGTTCTCCTTTTTCAACAAAGATCTTTTCGTAGGAAGCCTCGGGGTCAAAAGCTGATAGCACAGGGAGGTGCATGTCCGGAGATAAGCTGTGCGAAATGGGGCTTCCAATGACTGCAAATTTCATCGACAACCCTCCCGGCACCAGGCATCGAGAAGGCAGATTGCGAGTCCTGCTTCAACAACAGGCACTGCTCTTTGCACGATACAAGGATCATGACGTCCTTTGATCTCGACAATCTTTTCTTTCATCGTCATGAGGTCTACGGTCTTTTGAGGTTTTCCGATGGAGGGTGTCGGTTTGATTGCTGCTCTGAAAACAAGCGGCATTCCGTTCGTAATTCCTCCGTTGATGCCTCCGTTGTGGTTCGTCTCGGTCCTTATTTTCCCATCTTTTAGAATAATCGGATCATTCGCGACACTTCCTCTCATTCCCGAGAGTGCAAAGCCCGATCCAAATTCGATTCCTTTCACGGCCGGTATTGAAAAGATCATTGAGGCGACTTGGCTTTCGATGGAACTGAAAAAGGGTTCTCCCAAACCGGCGAGTAATCCGCAAGCCGCGCATTCGATGATTCCCCCAACGGAATCCATATCCGCTTTTGCCGCTTTAATCGCTTCTTGCATAGGGTGTACGAGTTTTAGATTCAATACCGGAAATTCTTCCGCGGCAAGTGCATCAAAGAGTTTTTGATCCAATTTCTCCTGTTGCTCAAATTTTTCGTCTTTGATTCCTGCAATCTGTTGAATGTGTGCTCCGATTACGATTCCGCGACGTCTGAGAATCTGTTTTGCGATTGCTCCCGCAAAGGTAAGCGGTGCGGTCAATCGTCCGGAAAAATGTCCTCCGCCTCGACTGTCATTAAATCCCCGATATTTTGTCAAAGCCGTGAGGTCTGCGTGGCCAGGGCGCGGGAACAGCTCATCGTAATCAGCAGAATGCATATCGGTGTTTAGAATCACCCCGCAAAGCGGTGCTCCTGTTGTTTTGCTGTTAAGAATCCCGCTCACCACTTGCACGTTGTCGACTTCTTTTCGGAGAGTCGAGAACTCATTATGGCCGGGTGCGCGGCGTTTCATCTCAATATCAATCTCTGCGAAATTGATTTCTTCGCCCTCCGGAAGTCCTCCGATGACGATACCGATCGCCTCTTCGTGCGATTCCCCGAAAATTGAGATCTTTAGGTGTTCTCCCCATACATTACTCATGATTTCACCACCCTTTCTGATTCCCCAATATCCTTCCAAAAGGAAGGATATGATTTGTTGACGCACGAAGCGCCTTTAATCGTTACAATCCCATTACTTTTATATGCAGCAATGGCCAAAGCCATTGCAATCCTATGATCATTGTGAGAATCACAGATGCCTCCGTTGAGGTGTTCGACTCCCTCGATATTCAGGTAGTCGCTTCCTTCTTCCACTTTCGCTCCCAATCGCTTGAGCTCTTCGGTCATGGCATGAAGCCGGTCGCTTTCTTTGATACGAAGCCTTCCCGCATTGACAATTCTGCTTTTCCCTTTGCAGAAGCAAAGCAGCACGCTTAGGATAGGTACGAGATCTGGTATCTGTGAAACATCGATGGTCAAAGCTTTCGACTCTTTATCGCTAGGCCTCACTCTTATTATAGCATTTTCAGAAAAACTTTCCTGCTTCTCTGCTTCTTTTGCCAGTGAAGGCCTTCGATATTCGATTTCCGCCCCGCATTGTTCCAGGAGAGAAAGGATTTCTTTGTCTCCCTGCTTCGAGTTAGGATTGAGCCCCGCACATTCGACTTCTTCACCAAGTGCTCCGGCAACAAGAAAAAATGCGGCATTTGAAAAATCGGCTTCTATCGTTTCCTTCGAGGGCTGATAGCTTTGGCTCCCGGGAATACGGAAGGCCGTCTCCCCTATTTTCTCAACGTGCACCCCGAAGCGCTGCATCGTCTGGATGGTCAAATCGACATAGGACGCAGATTCAAGAGCTGTCGTCAGTTCGATTTCGCTGTCTTCGGAAAGCAGGGGCAATGCAAAGAGCAATCCGCTCACATATTGAGAGCTAACGTCCCCCGGCAATAGATAGCGTCCCGGCAAGATCGGCCCCTGTACTTCGAGGATACGCCCATCTCCTGCAACGTTTTCCCCTTCAATATGGTTTTCTATATATTCAATCGAAGCCCCATTCGCTTTCAAGATTTCGAGATAAGGTCCGAGGGGACGTTCCATCAAGCGTTTGCTCCCTGCAAATCTCACTTTTGTCTGGCGGAGCAGGGCAATCGGCAATAAGAATCGCAAGGTCGATCCGGATTCCCCGCAATCAAGGAGCAGCGGTTCTTCGGGAAGCACATCTCTCCCCTTGCTTCCTTGCACAATTAAGGTCCCCATCGCTGCATCATCGGCTACTGCTTCGCCTTCCTTTTCTTCGCTTTGTTCGAAACGGATTACGGCGCCCAACGCTTCCATACAGCGACAAGTTGCTTTTATATCCTCCGAAAGGCTGATTGGCGAAATACGGCTCTCCCCGGCTGCGAGGCTTGCGCAGATGACTGCTCTGTGTGCTATACTTTTTGAAGGGGGAACGGTAATGGTCCTCATCGTGTGAGCATCTCCTTTTTATTGACTCTCGCCTGTTCGAGCAAGCGGTAAAGTTCATCTTTGTCTTTTTCTTTGATTCCTTTTTCCAAACGCTCCAAATATTCGATGTATGTTCGCAGCGGCGGCAGGATAAATTCATCATTCATAAGAAACAGTTCACTCCAGAGTGTCGGGTTGATATTTGCAATTCTTGTGCAGTCCCGAAATGCTCCGGCGGTAAAGATGCTATTCATATCGGGGTGGTAGTCCATACAAAGCGCCGTTGCAGAGATATGCATCAAGTCGCTGGTGTAAGCGATGATTTCATCGTGGAGGGCAGGTGCGCAAACCGTAGTTTTAGCGCCGATGTATGTTGCGAGTGCTTTCATCATTTCTATAGCAACCGGCCCGGAGTGATCCAGCGGGGTGATAATCATCCCTGTGTTTTGAAAGAGTCCTGCGTCGGCGTTTTCAAATCCGTCTACTTCTCGGCCTGCCATGGGATGGATGCCGACGTACTCGACGTTCTCGGGGATCAGTGATTCAATCTCGCGATAAAGGTGCGTTTTGGTTCCGCAAACGTCACAGAGGATGCTGCCTTTTCGAAAGGCCGATGCATTTCCTTTCATAAATTCTATGATATGGTGAGGGTACATACAAAGGATCATCAAATCCGATGCCGCAGCGGCCGCAGCGCCGTTGCGATAGGCAACATCGATTGTTTTGCTTTTCATCGCACGTTCCAAAGTCTCTGTGTTTGTATCAAAGCCGCCAATTTTAGCTTCCCGAAATCCCCTGAGTGCTTTCGCCATTGATCCGCCGATTAGGCCAAGCCCAACGATTGTTATTGTAAATCGCGCTTTTTCTTGTGTTCCAACGTCAACTGCATCCATTGCCAATCCCTCCGCTTTTTCATGTCGATTGCTTTTATACCCTGTTTTTGCTTTTTATAAGCCGCATCTTCTTTTTTCCATTTGAGCCATTTTTATATATCTTAGACTAAAAAAAGAGGAGCTCATCTGAATGAACTCCTCTACGCCTAACTTTCAAAAATCCCAACTTATCGTAAGCACAGTCCACCCAATCTATTTACTTTTTCGAACCAGAAATAACCGAAGCTAAAGTAGCTGCGGTAAAAGCCGTAAAAGTAATTATTGATGAATTGCATTGTTGAAATTGTCATTGTTTTTCTCCGTTGTTTGTAAATGCTTTCTTAACTTGTACCATATACGAGAATAGAAAGCAAGCATATTTTTTATCGGGAATCTCGGCAATCATCTTTCCGGCACGATTTCAAGGCAACATCCATTTGGATCTGCCACAAATTTCATACCAGATCATCCGCAGATACAAGGCTTTCCTTTTTTATTTTGCTTCGTTGTTTTGCTTGAGCTCTACCGCAAACTTTGTCATAGCGGCACAACTTTTTCCAGAGCAAAAAAAGCGGCAGTATACACTGCCGCTTCGAAGATCTTGTCTTTGTAGAATTTGTTTCGCCTTCGCAATTAACGCTTTGAGAACTGCGATGCTTTACGAGCTTTTTTAAGTCCGTATTTCTTTCTTTCTTTCATTCTCGGGTCTCTGGTGAGGAAACCGGCTGCCTTGAGTGCGCCACGGAGATCCGCGTCTGCAACACAAAGTGCTCTGGAAACGCCATGTCTGAGTGCTCCTGCCTGGCCGGTGCATCCGCCGCCTTTGACTGTTGCAAGGATGTCGAATTTTCCTTCAACTCCTGCTACTTCAAAAGGTCTCATGACTTCTCTCTTCAGAATCTCCATTCCAAAGTAATCATCCAAGGTTTTTTTATTGATGGTCACATTGCCTTTGCCGGGGATTAATCTGACTCTAGCAACGGAAGATTTTCTTCTTCCTGTTCCGTAATACTGCATTTTTGCCATTTATAATTCCTCCCCTCTCCTAAAATTCCCAAGTTTGCGGCTGCTGTGCTGCATGCTTGTGCTGTGTGCCTGCATAGACCTTGAGTTTGGTAAACATTTCTCTTCCCAGTTTACCCTTCGGCATCATGCCTTTAATTGCATGACGGATAATTTCTTCGGGCTTCTTTGCCTGAAGCTTATCAAAGGTGATCTCACGAAGTCCACCCGGATATCCGGTGTGGCGCTTGTAGACTTTATCTGTTCTCTTTTTGCCGGTAACTACGATTTTCTCCGCGTTGATGATGATGACATAGTCACCTGTATCGACATGCGGTGTATAAATGGGTTTTCTCTTACCTCTCAAGATGGAAGCAACTTCGGTGCTCATTCTGCCGAGGGTTTTGCCTTCAGCGTCGATGATGTACCATTTTCTTTCCACCTCGTGAGGTTTTGCAACAAATGACTTCATTGTTTTTACCTCTTATTATTTTATTTATTGCCCTGACGTTTCACCCCGTCCTGGCCGATTTTGTGATGTACGTATAAATCCGGGGCTGATGGATATTCGCGCACAATGCAGGAATAGTATATTATGCGAGCCGCAAAGAGTCAAGTTTTATTTGCCTTAATCCAATCGTTTCCACCTGTGCCCTGTCTGTTTTCGTGGCTCTGTTCTCTATCTTTGATTTCTCAGCGTTTTTCCGATCTGCTCTATCTGCATTTTTCCCCAGCTCTATTATTTCTTTTTTCTATTTGAAAAAACAACTTAACGAAGGAATGCATCAATTATTTTCTGTATCATTTGCATATCAATCGATTGCTCAGCATCGTAAGAAACCAAAAGATTTTTCCATTGAGAAATACCATTTTGACGATACTCTTCAATTTTTTTGTTCATTCCCTTTAGATACTCTGGGTCGTCAACCATTCCAAAGTGCTCCCAATAAAAAACCTTTCCATCGTGCGGTCTGACGATTGTAAAATCAGGGTAATACGTCTTCTCGTTCAAACGTAACTCCTTCTCATAGCGGTACGGGATTTCGTTCGCATAAAGAAGCCCCGCGATAATCGCTTCTGATTTTGATCTGACTTTCTCCCCCGCCGGTGTGATATGGACCAAGTGCTCGGGAAACAATCTGCTTGCAGACTCCATTTCGTTGCAATCGGAGTGATTTAAAAAAGTTGTGAGTTGATTTTGCCTTTCTTCAAGTTCCTTCCTCGCGTCAACAGGGTTGCAATTGACATAGCCTTCAATGCATGTGCTCAAGAGGGCAATATTTTTTTGCAGGATTACACTGCTTTTTTCCAAGAATGCCTTGCGTTGCAACGCGCTTGTAAGCGCTTCCTTCTTCTTCGAAAGATACTTCTCTTTGCCCGCCGCTTCGGCATAATAATGCCGTTGACACCCCCTTATTGTGACATTATACAATTTCCCTGCCGGAAGGCTTTTTATTTCTTTTTGATAAGAAGAAATCAACTTTACACTATAATCTCTGTCCGCAATCAATGTTTCTATTACATCCGACATGGTTCCCCTTTCGCCGTAGCATGTGCAAGGACACTCTCATTTTTTGATCTTTTTCATTTATAATACATAACCATATTAACATACTTTTTTATCCATTGTATATATTTTTTGTAATATTATTCCCCTGTTCTTGCTTTCCCTGCACATCTCGGCGATTTCCTTCTTTTATTCTTCTTCCATTTCCAAAAAGCAAGGTTTCTAAACGATTTTCGACCGTGTCCTTGCTTTTGGGGCTGCTAGTTCCCGAAACAGTCTGCTCGCGTCGGGAAAAGCAAGGTTTTCGAGCCTTTTTCGGCCGCTTCCTTGCTTTTAGGGCTGATAGTCCCCGAAACAGTCTGCCGGCATCG
>JAQUUY010000006.1:7227-14278 GCA_028693645.1 Eubacteriales bacterium
CCTTGCTTTTGCATGCGCTGCTTCGTCCACGCTAAGAAAGTCGTCTGCGGCATAAAAATGCAGTCAGGCGAAAAAGGGAAGAAGGCACGAATCGGCGCCTTCTTCCCTTTAATATTCTTGCCTTCTTCCATTCTTGCTTTGCTTTATTAATCTTAGCTTCTTGCCCTTCTCATTATTCCTTGTTTCGTCCCAGCCTATTCGCTTCGTGCCTTTCAATTTGTTTTGTCTCTTTTCTATTCGTTTCGGAGACTTTCGAGAGCTGAAAGCTTCATGGCGCGGTTCGCGGGAGAAAAGCCTGCGATGACACCGATGGCTGTCGCAAACGCAAGCGCACCGGCGGCCACCCACCAAGGAATGACGGAAATCACGGAGCCGCCACCGCCCATCGATCCCAAGAACATATTCATGGTCTCAAGCAGGACTGTATTCATCAAAAGTGACAGTAGCAAACTAATTAGGACGCCGGCGAATCCGCCAAGGAAGCCAATCATTCCCGCTTCCATCAGAAAGAGTCGTTTTATGTCCGGCAAATTGGCGCCGATGACCTTCATAATACCGATTTCCTTTGTGCGCTCGTAGATTGACATGACCATCGTATTGGTGATGCCAAGAGCCGCAACCAAAAGTGAAACGGCTCCAATACCGCCGAGCACCCCCTCAATCATTCTGGCTTGTTCCTTCATGGATTCGAGCCAATCATTCAAGCTGTTTGTCTGCAATCCCATGTCACGAATCGTGTCGCTCACGGTCGAAACGTCCTCGATATCACCAACGTAAACCATGGCTTGATTGTAATTGTTGTCGCGTCCAACCGCTTCGCCTCTGGCTTTTTTGTTCTCGTTTGCGATTTTTTGCAAGGTTTCAATATTCATGTAAACATAGTAGGCCGATTCGTCATCCGGGTTATCAAGAACCCCAACGCCTTCGGCTTCATAGAGTTTGTACTTGATGGTATTGCTGTCCGTAACGGCACTCGTTTTCTTTTGCCCATATTCATAATCCCCGGTCATGACGAGTTCATCGGTCAGAACATCGACTTGAGGTTTATCTCCCCCGCCGGCGTACATTGTTTTTTTCGGGTTGTAGAACCAAAACGGAACTTGATTTCCAAAAACAACTTCGTACTTGTCTGTTTTTTTCAAAAGGCGGCCGTCCTGGATTTTATAATTGAATTTTTCCATGACTTCCGGCCGAAGGCCGATGACGCTTGCCTGCGCGATATATTTACCGACCCCAAAGGTCAAATATTCTTCTATCTTGGGAGAAACCGCTTCGACACCATCGATTGCTTCGATTGCTTTGATTGCTTTGTCGTTCAGCGTCGAAAACTTGCCCTCTTCTTCCATTCCCGCGCCAACCATATTTCCGCCGCCCGAAGACATAACATTTACAAGGTGCAGGTTGCCGTAGCTTTCGATTTGTTCTTGAAAGCTTGCTGACATTCCAAAGCCGATAGAAAGCATGACAACGATAGCGCAGGTGCCGACAATAACTCCGGTAACCGCAAGCAATGTTCTCGTCTTTCGCCGCACCAGATTACGCAGTGCTAGGCCGATTAGATCTTGACTATTCATCTATTTCCATCTCCTCATGGATTTTCCGTTTTCTGTGACGTTTCCAAAAGAAAACTCCTCCTGCTCCGCCAAGAACAGCGACTACCGCAGCAATGGGAATCCACGGGATTTTCTTACCGCCTTCCATGTCTTCGGGAAGCGGTTCCTCTTCATAAGGAATCATCTCCATTACTTCAAAGACAAATTCCTTTTCCAAGGTCTGTTCATCGCCCGAAGCGTCTTCGTAAGTAAAGATGACTTTGCCCGACATCGGGCCCACCGCGCGGGGCACCAACGCAAAATCGTAGGTTTCGCTTTCACCGGCCGCCATGTTTCCGACGTATTCCGTGGTTGTCGAAAACGTATCGAAATCTCCCTCAACAGAGACTCGGAGGTTGCTCAGCGGCGTTTTCCCCATATTGTAAAACTGAACAGAAGCACTTGTTTCCATCCCCGCATAAAGCTCATACGGCGGTGCGATTTCATCAACCACAAGCCTTGTATCCTGCATCACCGGAATGGCGATGACATCCGTAGCCGTGAATGCATTTCCGGACGTATCTTCATAAGACATATTGATGTTAATCGGCGTTGTTTTTTGCTCCGCCGCAGGTTTCGTCGCTAAGAAGAGACGGTAGTTCGCGGAATCTTTTTTTGAAATCGTATCGATATAAAAAGAATTGCTCGACCCAACCGGAACAAACGTCCCATCCGCCGAATCAATCGTGACTTTAATGTTTTGAAGAGTCTGACTCCCGCTGGTATTTCGCAAATCGAGAGAAAGGCAGAATTCAGAACCCGCCTGCACAAAAGTTCCCCCGTAAGTATAGTTGCTGACCATAAGCTGCGGTGTTTTCACCTTGCCGCTACCTTCATTCCCAAGATAGATTGCGGCGTATTGAGTGGTGGAAGCTGCGCCGTCCCCGCTTCCGGATTCCACTGCAAGTTTGATTGCATAGTTTTGTTCCGTTGCACTGTCTCTGCTGAAGAAAGTGACCGTGTAGCTTTCGCTTCCCCCGGCTTCAATGCTTGCCGTGGAAAAAACACTCTGGGTTTTATTGATGATCCCTTCCGGGGCTTCCGCATAGACTTTGAGTTTTCCGGTCGCTGATTTTCCGTGGTTGATAACGGTAAACGCCATCGTGAACTCATCGCCGATTGCTGCGGTCTTCGGAATAGTCACTCCTGTGATTTCAACATTAGAAAGCGAAGAAGTGCCGCTTCCTTCTACCGGAATATAGAGTGCTTGCTCAATTGTCTGTGCTGCATTTGCTTTGTCTTTAAACGAAATGGTTACTGTAATCGGATAATTTTTGCTTTCCAACGTCGAATCGGCCGTCAAATGAAAAGAAACCGTCTTCGTGTCCCCGATGCTCACATATCCCACCGATGCGGTATTGCTACCATTATTAATACTGATTCCCGCGGGAAGAGTGAGGCTGACTTTTGCATCTTTCATTACGGTATTCCCGATATTCGAAAACTCTAAAGTCAAGACATTATCTTGCCCGGCTACAATCGAATCGCCATTGCTGAGCGTATGAACCAAATCCGCTGCTGCCAAGGAGTCTCCCGTGCCACCGGTTCCCGAAGTCGCTGATTTTTGAGACACCGAAACAGATAGCTTTTTCGAACGAAGAATATCCCCCACATTGGTTACTTTGTCGATAAGCAAAACGGTAACGACCTGGCTGGTCACCTTAGCCGAGGAAGACACATTTATCGTAAACACCAATTCCGTGGAATCTCCGGGGTTCAACGAAATTTCTCCTTTGCTGGGGCTTGGCTCCATCAGATCCCCTGAAGTTGCAGAAAGATTGGTTTTGGCCTCAAAGGTAATTTTCGCTTTGGTGTTATTGGTTACTTTGACTTTCAATGGTACGTTCTTGTCCCCTTGGGTCATAAAATAACCACCGGTCTGTTCAATCTTGACCAGAGGTTCCTCCGCCGATACCGTGTCCGCTATACCCGGAAACATCGGCACTCCAAAGACTAGCGCCAGAGTTAAAACAAACGCCGGCAATCTTCTTTTGAAAAAAGTTCCTTGTCTTTCCTTCCTGTTTTTTGTTTCGCTCCCCTGCGATTTTCTTTCCCCTTTTGAACAATGTTCCATGATGTCCATCTTTGTTGCTCCCTCTTCGCTATACTTGCTATTTTTCATTTTCTTCCGGTCTCCGCTCTTCGATACTCAGTATATTTCCGTCTTTAATCGTCACGATTCGGTCTGCATAGCTTGCAACGCTGCGGTCATGCGTAACGATAATCAGAGTCTGGTTGTCGGCTTTTACCATCTTCGTCATCAACTCGAGAACTTCTTTTGAAGTGGCCGAATCAAGATTTCCGGTCGGTTCGTCGGCGAAGATAATTTTTGGTTTTCCTACAAGCGCTCTTGCAATGCCTACACGCTGCTGCTGCCCTCCGCTCATCTGGCTTGGCTTTCGTTTTTCGTAGCCAATCAGTCCCACGCTTTCAAGGGCTTCCGTTGCCATCGCGTCGCGCGTTTTTTTATCCGTTCCTCGAAATACAAGAGGCAGACTCACATTCTCAGAAGCCGTCAGCATCGGGAGAAGGTGATAGGCTTGAAAAATAAAGCCAATATTCTTTTGCCGAAACAAAGTGATTTTTTCCTCGTTCAATGTATGGATTGGAATTCCCCCAATCAGAATCTCTCCCTTTGTCGGTTTTTCGAGCCCGGCCAACATGTTCAAAAACGTGGACTTTCCGGAACCGGACGTACCAATGAGGCAAACGATTTCACCGCGTTCGATGGTAATCGACACGTTGTCCAGTGCCACCACCTTTTCCTCGCCCATTCGATAGATTTTTCTTACGTTTTTGACGTCGATCAAAGATTTCATGCTTCTCCTCTTTTGTCTGCTTTTTGTCGGCTTGATTCTTTCTTTTCTATTATATGACATCTCACCATTTCTTTTGACGCGGCGGGAAATAAAAAAGTTCCGCATTTACGGGAAATATTTTGCCGCGCCCCCATTCTTTTTGCAAATACTTTCGAATAGAAAACACAAAATTTTGTTATATTATTGAATTATATGGTAGCTTATTTAATTATTTGTGATAAAATAGGATATACTGATTTTCGATTACACGACTCCGCTTCCACGCGGATCCTATATACCAAGCAATTAGATATGGAATCAAAGTTTCTGAACAGATGCCTTGGACTGTTTTTCGAACGATCCAACAAGGAGAATGACATGAACGAAACGGTACCTCGCGGTTTTGATATTTCTTCAATCATGCTTGACAGTTTGCCTTTTATGGCTTGGCTGAAAGATGAGAGCGGTCGTTATCAGCAAGTGAATCGATTCTTTTGCGATTATTTTGGCATGACAAAATCTGAGGTCGTCAACAAAACGGATTTTGATTTGTTTCCAAAAGAAGTCGCCGAGCTTTATAGGCAAACCGACGCGATTGTCTTATCCGGCGAAGATCGCCACTACTTCGAATCCTGCTTCAAAGAACGTTGGACAGAAGAATACAAAGAAAAAATATGTACCGATCAGGGCGAGTTGATCGGCATTTTTGGTTACGCAAGAGATATTACAGAGAGAAAAAAAACAGCCGAAGCTTTGCTCAAAAGCGAACGCAGCAAAGCCATTTTGATTTCGAATCTCCCGGGTGCCGCCTTTCGCCAGTATAACGACAAAGACTGGACGATGACGTTTTTATCTCAGGGTTGTTTCGATCTGACAGGTTATCAGCCCGAAGAGTTGATTGACAACGAAAATTTGTCTTACAATGATTTGATTTGTCCGGAATTCAAGAGTGATCTTTTGAAAAAATGGAAAGAAGATGTTTTAGTCGGCCGAAAAGCGAGCGATGAATACACAATCCTTACCAAATCCGGCGAGGTGAAGTGGGTCTGGGAACAATCCATCCCGGTCAGCGATAAAGACGGGATTTTTACAGAAAGCGAAGGCTTTATCCTCGATATTTCGGACATCAAGAATGCCTTAAAGGCTTTGAACGCAAGTGAAGAACGCTTTCGCGCCATTTTTGAAGAAGCACCGCTTGGAATCGCAATTTTTGATGCGAAGAAAAGCAAAGCCACACAAGTCAACAAGAAATTTGCTGAGATCCTGGGTCGAAGTGTTTCGGAGATTCTTTCACTTAGCTGGAAAGATTACACCCATACCGACGATATCAAGCCCACCCTCCACTGGCTCAATCTGCTAAAACAGAAAAAAACCAATGTTGTTCATTTGCAAAAACGCTATTTGCGTCCTGACGGATCGATTGTCTGGATTAACATGAAAATTGTGATGTTCCAAACAGAATCCGGAAAAAGCCAACGTTTATGCATGGTCGAAGATATTACCGAGGCAAAAAAACGCGACGATGCCATTCGGTATCTAAGTTATCACGACACCCTCACGGGGCTTTACAACAGAGCCTTTTTCGAAGAACAACAGCAGCAATTGGATGCAAGAAAAAGCGTTCCCATTTCTTTGATTATGGGAGATTTGAACGGTTTGAAACTGGTCAATGATTCCTTTGGTCACTCTGCCGGAGATATCCTTTTAAAAGAAGCCGGTCGCCTTTTGCAAAGCCATTGCCGTGAGGACGATATCCTTGCTCGGCTCGGTGGAGACGAGTTCGTTATTTTGTTGCCGCACACAAGCAAAACCGAAGCGGCTGAATTGTGCACAAAAATCTATGAGGCTTTTGAGCGCTACAACAAAGATCCTGAACGCCGGACAATCTACCTTAGCATCTCGCTCGGGCATGCCACCAAAACGAATCCGAATCGCAGCATCGAAGAACTGATGATTGAAGCCGAGCAGATGTTTTATGACACGAAAAACGAAAAAAGGGAGTTGATTCGCAACGAGATCCTTAAATCGGCGAAAGTGGAATTCGAACGAAAATTTGCCCTTGAGCATACCGTGCTTCCCAAAAAAATCCGCCTTGCCAAGGCTTTGGCACAGGCTCTTTCCCTTTCGCAAGCAAAGGCTCGTGCCCTCAGCCTTCTCGTCGAGATGCATGATATCGGAAAGTTGACTTTACCCTCCGAGATTCAACAAAAAAGCCTTGAAGAAATGTCTCGGGCAGAGCTTGTAGAGTATAGAAAACACTGCGATTCGGGCCATCGAATTGCGATGGCTATTCCTGAGCTCAAAAGCATCGCCGATGCGATTCTTTACCATCATGAACACTGGGATGGTTCCGGTTTCCCCGAACGCTTGAGTCGTGATGAAATTCCTCTTTTATCAAGAATTATCTGCGTCTTGGATGCCTATTGTGAACGTTCACACGAAGAACAGCAAGGCCTAACGCAAGTCGGAAGTGCCTGCCAACATATCTTAAAGCACTCCGGAAGCAAATATGATCCGGCAATTGTCAATGCTCTGGTCTTAATCGATCTTGCTCTTCACTAAAGCTTGGCAATTATCAAGACGAAGATTTTGGTCTCTATTTTGATTTTCTTTAAAGCATCACTTACGATGATTTTGATTTTCGCTAAAGGATGCTCCATC
>JAQUUY010000006.1:14378-28540 GCA_028693645.1 Eubacteriales bacterium
GGTCTTAATCGATCTTGCTCTTCACTAAAGCTTGGCAATTATCAAGACGAAGATTTTGGTCTCTATTTTGATTTTCTTTAAAGCATCACTTACGATGATTTTGATTTTCGCTAAAGGATGCTCCATCTATATTTAACCCTTTTCTTTAATCTTTTTTTCTTTAAACTTTGACCCACTGTGCGATAAGCCAGATTGTACCCCTTGGTTTATCTTCGATACCTAAAAATATAATAAGCGGCTTTCTGATATTATATAAGTGCAGTTCGCAACCCTAATACGTGGTTGCGAGCCGCACTTGTTTTTTTTATATAGCGGCTGCGAGCTACACTTGTCTTTTATTTGCTGGTTGCATCTCCAACATTCACAACAACGATATCTCTGTATTTTAGTTTTTTCAATCGTTTCAGGCGTTTCGGCCTTTTCGAGGAAGCAGGTATTCAAATCTTGATTTGCAATTTTCGATATCAATACTCCGACGATTTCCGCCGGAGCGGATTGGTATTGAAACGCGGACGTTTTGACAATTTTCCTACTCCGAGCAAGTTGATGGACAAGGCCGGAGTAGGCAAGCGAGATGATTTCTTCGATATCAATACTCCGACGATTTCCGCCGGAGCGGATTGGTATTGAAACGCGGACTTTTTGACAAGTTTCCTACTCCGAGCAAATCGATAGACAAGGCCGGAGTAGGCAAGCGAGATGATTTCTTCGATATCAATACTCCGACGACTTCCGCCGGAGCGAGATGGTATTGAAACGCGGACTTTTTGACAATTTTCCTACTCCGAGCAAATCGATAGACAAGGCCGGAGTAGGCAAGCGAGATGATTTCTTCGATATCAATACTCCGACGACTTCCGCCGGAGCGAGATGGTATTGAAACGCGGACTTTTTGACAATTTTCCTACTCCGGGCAAGTAGCGAGTCGAGGCCGGAGTAGGCATACGAGATGATTTGTTCAATATCAATACTCGAAGGATTTCCGCCGGAGCGGATTGGTATTGAAACGCGGACGTTTTGACAATTTTCCTACTCCGAGCAAGTTGATGGACAAGGCCGGAGTAGGCAAGCGAGATGATTTGTTCGATTTCAATACTCCGACGATTTCCGACGGAGCGGATTGGTATTGAAACGCGGACTTTTTGACAATTTTCCTACTCCGGGCAAGTTGATGAGCGAGGCCGGAGTAGGCAAGCGAGATGATTTGTTCGATTTCAATACTCGAAGGATTTCCGCCGGAGCGGATTGGTATTGAAACGCGGACGTTTTGACAAGTTTCCTACTCCGAGCAAGTAGCGAGCCGAGGCCGGAGTAGCAGAATTTGCTTATTATTCTATTGACGAAAAAACCGCCCACTTTCTGCACACGTTTAATCGCAACGATTACAGGTTTTTCCCAAATCGAGGGGGCTTTCTTCAATACAAATATTCAAATCTGGATTTGAATATTTTACCGTCACAATTCGTTTGGAATTCGTTTAGAATGCACATCGAGTTCCCTTAGCCTTCCTCTTACGGATCAAAACGGCTCACTGACACCAAAAAGTCTGGTAGAGACTAAAAATAACAGCTACTTTTTGCCTTGGTATCAAAGAAAAACAGGAATTGCTGCTTATTATTCTATTGATAAAAAAGCAACCCTGTTGCGCCAAACGTTCAACCGCAACGGGTACAGGCTTTTTTCAAACAGAATCGGGTGACAGCGGTATAAATATTCAAATCCAGAATTGAAATTCATTTTGATGCGCTCACCGCCTGTTGATTCGCAGATAGGGTGACCTATCACGCGGTTTCCGAGGAAGACAGTGGCTTGCACGCCCTCCAAACGTTTCCGCGGCAAAGAAGGGCTTGCCGTTTATAATTAGCAATAAAAAAGCCCGTCCCTGCTTGCCGGAGTTTAGGCACGTTAGGGCGGGCGTTTACATTTTTCTTACAAATTTTAATCTCAAGAATCAGCTACAAGCGTTTTTTTAAATACATTAGTCCATGAGATTCTTTTCTCAAACACATTTAGCCAAAAGCGCGCTTTCTCGAACACTTTTAGCTACAAGCGTTTTCTGAAATAGATTAGTCCATGAGATTCTTTTCTCAAACACTTTTAGCTACAATGGCGGTTTCTCGAACAGCTTTGCCGATACGGTTCTTTTGGTCAAAGCCGCTAGGCAAAGTCATTGGTCAAAGTCGCTCATTAGGACAGCTCAATCATGTGGAAGGTCTTTTTGCCTTTTTTGAGGAGGAGTTTTCCGTCCTCGAACAGATCCGTTGTGACCATAAGCTTGGCATCCGTGACCTTTTCACCCTTGATTGTGAGCCCGCCCTGTTCGATCGTGCGGAAACCTTCACCCTTCGAGGGAACAAGTTTGACCAAAGCCAAAAGGCTGACGATGCCCATACCTTCACCGGCAAACTCACTCGCCGGAATCACGGTCTTCGGAACATCATCCATGTTGCCGCCGCCCGCAAACAAAGCTCTTGCCGCCTCCTGTGCCTTTTGCGCTTCTTCTTCGCCATGGACAAGTCGAGTCACTTCAAACGCAAGAATTTCCTTTGCGCGATTGATTTCTTGGTCTTTGAGAGAGGATAAAGCCTCTACTTCTTCCATCGGGAGGAAGGTCAGCATGGAAAGGCAAGTTCGGACGTCCGCATCCTCGACGTTTCTCCAGTACTGATAAAACTCGTAGGGGCTCGTCTTTTTAGCATCCAGCCAAAGGGCTCCCTTTTGGGTCTTACCCATTTTTTTGCCTTCGGACGTGGTCAGCAACGTAAAGGTCATTCCAAAAACTTGCGCCTGCTCCTCACGGCGTACAAGATCGACACCCTGAATGATATTCGACCATTGATCATCGCCGCCAAACTGCATCTTGCAGCCATACTTGCGATAAAGAACGAGGAAGTCATAGGATTGCATGAGCATATAATTGAATTCAAGAAAAGAAAGCCCCGTCTCCAATCGTTGCTTGAAGCATTCCGCTGTAAGCATACGGTTGACCGAAAAGTGCTTTCCGATATCTCTGATAAAATCAACATAATTGAGCTTTAGCAGCCAGTTTGCATTATTGTCGATGATGGCACGGCCGTCGCCGAAATCAATAAAATTATGGAACAAATCCTCAAATTTTCTCGAATAGTCTGCAATCGTTTCTTCGGTCATCATCATACGCATATCGCTGCGTCCGGAAGGATCTCCAACCATGGCCGTGCCGGCTCCGACAAGGACAATCGGTTTATGCCCGTACTTTTGCATATACATCATGATAATGATTTGCATGAAATGCCCCACGTGCAGCGAATCCGCAGTCGGGTCGAATCCAATATAAAAGGTGACTTTTTCTTTTCCGAGAAGCTCGCGAATTTCGTCTTCGTGAGTCGTCTGCTGAATAAAGCCTCTTTCTTTTAAAACATCGAACACATTCGTGTGTTTACTGACATTATCGCTTATTTCAAACATATAAATACAACCTTCTCTCGTTATCTATTTTGTGCCGTAAAGTCTGTCACCGGCGTCGCCGAGTCCCGGAACGATATAGGCATGGTCATTGAGGTGACTATCTTTTGCCGCGACATAGACATTAACGTCCGGATGTGCATTATGCAAAACTTCAATCCCCTCAGGTGCTGCAATGAGACAGAGGAAATGAATCTTTTTTCCGCCTTTTGCTTTAATAAAGTCGATTGCTGCCGCTGCAGAACCGCCGGTTGCAAGCATCGGGTCAATCACAAAGATCTCTCTTTTGGAGATGTCCGCAGGAAGCTTGCAGTAATATTCGACCGGAAGATGAGTTTCGGGGTCTCTGTAAAGTCCGACGTGTCCCACTTTTGCATTCGGCACAAGAGCAAGGATGCCGTCAACCATGCCCAGACCGGCTCTCAAAATCGGAATGATTGCGATGTCTTCGCCTTCGAGCATCTTCATTGTTGCTTTGCAAATCGGCGTTTCGACCTCAACGTCCTTAAGAGGAAGATTCGAAGTCGCTTCAAACGCCATAAGCATCGAAATCTCCTTTACTAATTCCCTGAAATCTTTCGTTGCGGTGTTTTTATCTCTCAAGAGCGCTAATTTATGTTGGATCAGCGGATGATCGAAAACGTGTACAGTACCCATTTATATGCCTCCTGTTTCTGTTTCATAATGTTTTCACAAATACTATTATAATCAATACGCAAGAGTTATCAACATTTGCGCAAAAAGTCACTGATTTAAACTACATTTCGTCGAGAAGATCCGTTCTGCGCTTATGCCGACCGCCCTCAAATTCTGTGGTTAGCCAAACATCAACAATCGCCTTTGCTTCTTCGAGCGAAAGGATACGGCCGCCAAGCGCCAATACATTGGCATTGTTGTGCTTTCTCGAAAGCTCGGCCATCACGGTGCTTGTCGCAAGTGCGCAGCGGATTCCTTTTACTTTGTTTGCCGCAATTGAGATACCAATACCCGTGCCGCAAAATACAATCCCTCGGTCTGCTTTACCGGACATGACCGCTTCGCCGCAGGCCTTTCCGTAGAACGGGTAATCAACCGAGTCGGAACAATCTGTCCCCAAATCAATCAGTTCGAGGTCTTTGTCCGCGAGATATTTTTTGATTTCTTCTTTTAATTCGACGCCGCCATGATCGGCAGCCAATGCCAGTTTCATTTTCTCTCTCCTGTCTCACATATGTCTTATTTGATTTGCATTACTTTGTAGGAAGCTGATTTGAGCATGCGATTCATGATTGCAAAACCCATAGAGTCCGCTTCGTCCATTGCGACTGCAAGGATCAAGTCTACCCCATCCTCGTCAAAGGCTCTGAGTTTCGCGAAAAAGTCATGCGCCGCCTGCGCAAAGTCTCCCGCCAAAAAAAACAAGATGCCGACTTTTTGGCCCGTTGCCTCGCGCTCCTCTTTTAACTTTTTGAGGGCTTGCTGCACGGCATCGGCGCTTCCTTTTAGGACAATCATCTCCGCCTTTGGGGCGTAGTGCTTATATTTCATTCCCGGCGCTTTTGGCGCAGGGCATTTCTTCTCTTTTTCAAGAATTTCGTCATTCGCAGAGGCCTCCGTTGAAGGGTCCTCATTCCATTCTTTCCCGCTGTAAAGGGCGGGGTCAAAAGAAACCGGCGTTCCGAGCACCTCCGCAATCGCTTCAGGGGTAAGTATTCCCGGGCGAAGAATCAGCGGTGTTTCGTCGGTTAGGTCGAGAACCGTAGACTCAATGCCGACCTTGCAGTCATCCCCAACAAGAATCATCGGAATCCTGCCGCTCATGTCAGCAATCACATGCGCACCCTTTGTGGGGCTGGGTTTTCCCGAAAGATTAGCCGAAGGCGCCGCAATAGGACAGCCTGCTTTTTTTATCAATTCGAGCGCCGCCCTGTGATCCGGCATTCTGATGGCTACCGTAGAAAGCCCGCCGGTCGTGACAGTAGGAACGCCTTCTTTTTTCGGAAGAACGATGGTCAAAGGCCCCGGCCAAAAAGCAGCCGCCAGCTTATCTGCGCTTTCAGGCCAAGTCAGAGCAAGCATTTCACACTGCGCAATGTCGGAAATATGAACAATCAACGGATTGTCCGATGGCCGACCTTTTGCCGTATAAATGGAAGATACCGCCTCCGCATTGAGCGCATTTGCGCCAAGGCCGTAAACGGTCTCCGTGGGAAACGCAACTAAGCCTCCGTCTCGCAGGATTGCTCCCGCTTCGTCAAGCACCGCAAGCGTTTCTTTGTTCCATTTCGTGATATCGCAGATTTTAGTATCCATAGTCTTAGAAATTCTTCATTTTTTCGGCCTGATCCGAGGTGATTAACCCGTCAATGATCTCATCGATGTCTCCGTCCATGAAATAATCAAGTTTGTAAATCGTCATGCCAATGCGATGATCCGAGACTCTGCCCTGCGGGAAATTGTAGGTTCGGATTCGCTCGCTGCGGTCACCGCTTCCCACCTGACTTTTTCTGCTCTCTGAAATCTCTTTGTTTTGTTCTTGGAGCTTAATATCATAAAGCTTGGCGCGCAATACCTTGAACGCCTTTTCTTTGTTTTTCAACTGTGATTTTTCATCCTGACAAGTGACGACGATTCCCGTCGGTTCATGGGTAAGACGTACCGCGGAGTCCGTGGTATTAACCGACTGCCCTCCGTTTCCCGAGGAACGGTAAACGTCGACTCTGACATCGTTCGGATTGAGATCAACTTCAACGTCATCAATCTCCGGGAGCACTGCTATCGTCGCCGCAGAAGTATGTATCCTGCCGCTTGACTCGGTTTCAGGCACACGTTGGACACGATGTACCCCGCTCTCATATTTCAGCCTCGAATAGGCTCCTTTTCCTTTGATTAGTAATATCGCTTCCTTGATGCCGCCAATGCCTGTCTCATTCATATCCATGATTTCGGTTTTCCAATTACGGCGTTCAGCATAGCGCATATACATACGAAGAAGATCGCTGCCAAATAAAGCGGCTTCTTCTCCTCCGGTGCCTGCACGGACTTCGAGAATAACATTTTTTTCGTCATTCGGGTCCTTGGGCAGCAAAAGAATATTCAATTCCGCAGTCAGTGTCGCTAGGCGCGTTTCTAACTCCGCAAGTTCCGTTTTTGCCATATCGCGAAGTTCTTCTTCCGCGCCGCTTTCGGCAATCAGTTCCTTGGTGTCTGCGATTTCGTCCTTCGTTTTTTTGTATTCTTTATATTTGTTTACGAGCGGCTCCATATCGGACATTTCCATGATATATTTACGCCAAATGTCCTGATTCTCGATGATCTGTGGATCCGAGACCTTAAGGCTCAGCTCTTCGTATTTACCGGCCATAAAATCTAATTTATCAAACATGTTTCCTCAACTCCTGCCAACAATCAAAATACGTTTCTCTTTAAAAACGACCGGAAATGCAAATTTCCGGTCGTTTTACGCTTTACGCTACTCGATGTTGAACTTTTTCTTGAACTTTTCAACACGTCCACCACGATTGATGAACTTCTGCTGCCCTGTGAAGAAGGGGTGGCAGGCGGAGCAAATGTCCAGTCTCATTTCTTCTTTAAGCGACTTTGTCACAAACTCGTTCCCGCATGCGCAGGAGACCTTACACTCCTTATATTCAGGATGAATTCCTTCCTTCATTGTTTTCACCTTCCTTTACAGAATATCTATACTAAAGTTTTAACTTTCTAAACAACAGCTATTACATGTTAGCATAAGAGGCCTTGTTTCGCAAGTACTTTTTTGAAAGCTATATGCGCTCAAGGCGAACAACACGATCAAGCCCAGCGACGTCTTGGATTACCGTTGCCGGAGCGTAAGCACCCGCCGCCTCAGCGAGCGCCGAAACCACAGCACCTTGATCGAATCCGATTTCGAGAAGCAAGAGACCACCCTTTTTTAGATGCGCCGGCGCTTCGCGAAGAATACGGATGTAAAAATCGATGCCATCCTTTCCGCCGTCGAGTGCAAGCAGCGGTTCGTGTTCGCGGACCTCACGCATCAGCGTAGGAAGGACTCCGCTTGCAATATAGGGAGGATTACTCAGAATCATATCAAAAGGCTTTTTGCCTTCTCCGTTCTTTTTAGTCTTGAACGGAGAAAAAAGATCACCCTCGAAAAACTTGATGTCTCCGCCGACTCCGTTTTTCATTGCATTTTCTTTTGCAACTGCAAGAGCTTTGGAGCTGACATCCGTCGCCGTCACTTTGACCTTTTTATCGCGGGCATGCACGGCCATACTCACCGCAATGGCTCCGCTCCCCGTACAAAGATCGAGAATGCTAATCCCGCCAAGTCCACTCAAGGCTTTGCCTCCGGATTTTATCGTTTCGATCTCCTTGATTGCCGTTTCGACGAGCGTTTCCGTATCTTGTCTGGGAATCAGTACATTTTCATTCACGGTGAAATTAAGTCCCATGAATTCCTGTTTTCCCGTAATGTATTGCAAGGGCATTCCCGAAGCACGAAGATCGACCAGTTTAAAATACCGTTCGCAAAGATCTTCATCCAAGTAATCTCCGTAATGGATAAAAAGAAAGCTTTTGTCGCGGTCCAGCATATGACAAAGCAAAAGCTCCGCATCAAGTCGGGGAGTCAAGCACTGTTCATCAGTAAATCGATTTTCAGCAATCGTCAAAATGTCTTTATATAAAAGGCTCATACAGTAGCTTCCTCCGAGGTCAAATTTCCATACATGTCAGTGGTGCCGACAAATTCTTTTGGTCCTTCTTTATTCAGTACCGCCTTCATGGCCGCAATCGCCACTTCAAGCTGCTTCTCATCCGGTTTCATCGTGGTGAGTTTTTGAAGAGCAAGACCGGGGATGCTGAGCGCCTTGATAAAGACCGAATCGCCTTTTCCTGCCCAACGCAGAAGCTCATATGAAATCCCTGCAATCACGGGAATCAGCAGAAGTCTCGAGGTGATGCGAAGAAAAAGGCTGGGCCAACCGAGCAGCGAAAACAATAGCAAGCTGATAATCATGACAAACATCAGAAAGCTTGTGCCGCAGCGCGGGTGAAGCGTCCCAAAGTCCTTGCAGTTTTCGGGAGTCAGTTCGAGACCGTTTTCAAAGCAATGAATGCAGCTGTGCTCCGCTCCGTGGAAGCGAAACACCGTCTGGATGTCTTTCATCTTTGATATGGCGAGGATATACACCACGAACATCACGATACGCAGCAGTCCTTCGATTAGATTCAGTCCGATTTCATTTTGGACAAAGTTCTCTGCAAGGTTGACAAGCCAAGTCGGCAGGATGATAAAAAAGCCTACCGTAAATAGGATCGCCAAAAAAACAGAAGAATAGAGCATCACATTAAGAGCGCCCTTTTCTCCAAATTTATTCGTGAGCCAAATTGTCAGTTTGTCAGGTTCAGAGGCATCTTCGTAGCCCTCTGCATTTTCAAGAACCTCCGCCGAATAAAGCAAGGTTTTCGTTCCCACCACAAGGGAATCGATAAAGATAAAGACACCTCTTAAAAAGGGGATCTTTTGCAGCGCCGTTTTTGGAGGAAGGGCTTCTATTTTAATATGCATATCGCCTTTGGGCTTGCGAATCACAACGGCCGTGCGGTCGTCGCCCTTCATCATAATCCCTTCGAGCACCGCTTGCCCTCCGACTTTTGTCGGGCAGGCATTTTTAATAAATATTTTATTCAGATCCATAGTTGTTCCAATCAAGCATCATCTATGCTTATGTCCACGCCCCGCAAACACTTGTAGGGCTTGTTATCTATCAATTTTGTGTTCGTTATTCCAACCTGGTTTTTTTGATAATGCGAACAAAATCAGCATTATTTTTCGTGTGGGAAAGATAATCGATAATCATCTCCGTCACTTCCTGTGTCCCTTGGTTTCCGAGAGCACGGCGCATGTACCAGATTGCTTCCATTTCTTCCTGATTCATAAGAAGATCTTCTCTTCTCGTGCCGGATTTATTAAGGTTGATTGCCGGGAAGATACGTTTCTCCGATAATTTACGGTCAAGATGGAGTTCCATATTTCCCGTTCCCTTGAATTCCTCAAAAATAACGTCATCCATTCGACTTCCCGTTTCAATCAACGCCGTAGCAAGAATCGTAATGCTTCCGCCTTCTTCCATGTTTCTCGCGGCACCAAAGAACTTCTTTGGTTTGTGCAGTGCGCCGGGATCGAGACCACCGGACAAGGTTCTCCCTGTCGGAGGAATGACCATATTATAAGCTCTGGCAAGCCGCGTGATACTGTCAAGCAGGATGACAACGTCCTTTCCGTGCTCAACCAATCTCTGTGCTCTCGCAAGAACCATTTCTGCAACCTTGACGTGATTCGAAGGAAGTTCATCAAAGGTGGAATAGATAACCTCTCCCGAGATGGAGCGCTGCATATCCGTGACTTCTTCCGGACGTTCGTCGACCAAAAGTACAATCAATTCAATCTCCGGATACATTTTTTCGATGCTGGCTGCGACCTTCTTTAAAAGGACAGTCTTGCCGGCCTTTGGCGGTGCAACAATCAAACCTCTTTGTCCTTTTCCGATTGGCGCGACCAAATCAATCAGTCTCATAGAAAGCTCCGTCGAACCGTTTTCGAGAGAGATTCTTTCGTTCGGGAAAATAGGAGTCAGGCTGTCAAAATCGGGTCTGCGCATTGCAACGCCGGGTTCGTCCCCGTTGACCTCTTTGATAAAAAGGATCGCTCCGAATTTTTCACCTTCATTTGGTCTTCTTGCGATGCCTTTGATTTTATCTCCGGTTTTCAGATTGAAGCGACGAATCTGCGCAGGAGAGACATAAACATCTTGATCACTGGTCAAGAAATTATGAAACCGCAGAAAGCCAAAGCCTCCATCAGCTAAGTCGAGGATGCCTTCGACCTCCGGGCGATCTTCGCTCGGTTGATAGATTCTTTTTTCGGTCTTTTCCAAGGAAGTTTCTCCTTGGTCTGCCCTCTCAAGAATCTTTTCACTGATAGGACAAGCCTCATCCACAGCTTCTATGATTTGCTCACTACTTTGGTTTTCTTCTTTCGCGACCTCCACAACTTCGGTCGTTTCTTCCTGTGTTTTTTTGCGTGGTCGCCCTCTGCTCGGACGGTCTACAGCAGAGTCTTCCTTAGGGACAATCAGCGCAGCCAACAGCTCAGCTTTTTTTAGCTGCTGATAGTCGGAGATTCCAAAGACCTTCGCAATCTCACGTAGTTCGGCTACTTTTTTGGATTTCAAAATACCCTCATCCATTTGATTCGTACTCGTCATAGTACTTCCCTTCTCTTCAATCATTGTTATTCGCCAAGTTCTCCGTAGATCTGCGCATAAATCGGTTTTTTGGACATATTGTGGACAGCTTCGATGAAACGAATTGTTCCCGTTTCTCCACGAATCACAACCGAATGCGTTTTGACCATGTTATTCGGCAAATAACGAACTCCCTGCAAGAGGTCTCCGTCCGACACACCGGTCGCCACAAAGAGGACGGATTCTCCTTTAACTAAATCTTCGAGTCCGAGGACCCTTGTGAATTCTTCGTTCTTTGCTCGTTTCTTTTCTTCCTCAGTAAAAGGAACCAGCCTTCCTTGAATCTCTCCTCCAAGACACTTGATTGCAGCCGCCGCGAGAACTCCCTCCGGCGCGCCTCCTGTGCCTACCATCACATCAATCCCGCTGTCATCGATGCAAGTCGCGATTGCCGCACCAACATCTCCGTCTCGGAATAGTTTAATGCGACAGCCAAGCTCTCTGCATTCTTTGATTTTCTGATCGTGTCGATCTCGTTCTTGAATTGTGACCGTGAGGTCTTCAATATTTTTTCCGATTGCCTTAGCCACATTGACCAAGTTTTCTTTGAGAGGCCGTTCCAGATCGATTGTACCCTTTGCTTTTGGTCCCACCGCTATTTTTTCCATGTAGAAGACCTTGGTATGAAACAAGTGCCCTCTCGGTGCAACGGCAATAACCGAAATGGCATTGGCAAGACCTTTTGCTGTCGAGGTTGTCCCGTCAAGCGGGTCAACTGCGATATCGAGCTGAGGTGCTCCTTCGCTTGCCTTTCCAATCTGTTCTCCGATATATAACATCGGAGCTTCGTCTTTTTCTCCTTCACCGATGACCACAATTCCATCGATGTCAATCGTATCAAACATCAGGCGCATTCCGTTGACAGCCGCCTGATCTGCCGATTCTTTGTCGCCCCGGCCCATCCATTTTGCCGAGGCCATTGCTGCGTTTTCCGTCACTCTTGTGAGGCTCAGTCCTAAATTTCGTCCCATTTGATAATTCACACCATTCATTTCGTTTATTTTTTTCCTGCCTTCCGCTACCCGTAAGTCCTCAATAGAATGCTAAAATCATAAGGTCACTCGACCACAAGTTCGATCAGCATCATTCCATCCGCCAAAAAACGGATGCTGTCCCCGACATTGGGAGTGCCAACCATCTGCGTTTGCTCTCCGCTCATGAAATAATAAATTAAAACACCTTGCGCATCCATGATTGCGAGCTCATCACAATCACCGCTGCGTTTTACGATTTGGGAAATCTCACCGCTCCCGGCCGCAGGAGCTCGGGAAACCAAGACCTGTCCAAAAGGTCCCCACGAGACCACAGCATTGCTGCCGATTGGCAAAGACTCGAGAGTGCTTTGCTTTCCATCCAAGAAGATTTCTGCCTGTGCGGAAAGACAAATCGACCTGAGTTTGCCGCTCGTTTCGGTCAAATAGAGAGTGTTTTCATTTTTGTCAATCCTCGTAATACTTCCCTGATAAGAACGGCTTTCCTTACTCGGGTCAAAGGAAGCCTCCGCCAACGCATACAAGCGCTTACAGATTACCGCATATTCGACTCGTTTGATGTTTGCCGCGGGATTGAAATTATTCTTATTATCGCCAATCAAAATCCCCTTGCGCACAAGAGAATCGACGTAATAGATGTTTTCCTGTTTTATTTTTTGGTAATCAGCGAAGTCAAAAGAAACGGCCGGTAGCAAGGAACCTCCGACAGCCTTTGCCGCCCACCTTGCAACTTCTTCACGCGTTGCTGTGTTTGCTGCACCGGAAGTGCTGCGAAAACTATCAAGCTCCGTGACTTCGAGGACGCCTTGCTTCAAACCGTAAGAAACACATTCCCATGCCCAAGGAGCAATCGACGCCGCCGTCAAGCTGTCTTTATATTCGTCACCAAAACCCCCTTCGGGGATTGTGGCAAGCTTTGCATTTTTAACCGTCTTGTAGAGCATTTGCATTGCTTCTTCTTTTGATACCGCGTTTTCCGGTCGGAAGCGAACACTGCCGTCGCTTTGCGGATAACCGTTGATAATCGAAGCAGAAGCAGCAAAATCAATGTACTGCGCACCCCAATAGCTCGTGCTCACGTCCGAAAAACGAGAAGCCGCGGCAAACACGGTGGCACTGCCAACTGACGGAAACAATCCCGCCCCAAAAAGGAGTAGGGCCAGAAAGAACATGCTGATTTTTTTTATAAACTGTTTCATATCGTTCCCCATGAGCGCTTTACGATTCTTCTTCGATGGCTCCGTCTGTGGTGGTTTCGGGTTCAATGGAATAAATCTCTTCGATCATTTCCGCGATTCCCTGACTGTCCGGGTACACATAATACGGCGCCACCTCTTGCAGCGTATTCGGCATAATATAGGTTTCAATGCTTTCGTCGCCCATGCCAATGGCCTTTGTTGCAATCGTCGTTGCCGTTCCTATTTTGATATCGGAATCCACGTTATTAAAGATGACCTTTGTAATCTTAGGTAATTCAGCACCGAGCATCTGTTTGAATGCTGATCTCATAAAGGTTTGCTGCGCCTTAATTCTTCCGATGTCGCCTTCTACGTAGCCCTTGCGGTAACGGAGGAATTTTACCGCCGTTTCTCCGTCAAGAACCTGCTCGCCGGCAGGAATATCAATGTACAACGGAGGTTTGTCCGTCGGATCCGAATATTTCATGCGCTTGGGGATATTCATCGGCACCCCGCCCATCGAATCGACGATTTTTTCAATGCCGTCATAATCAATAATCGCATAGCAGTTAATCGGCATTCCGAGGAGAATCTCGCTCACGACCACCGCTGTTTCAAGCGGTTTTTCCGTGTTTTGGTAAACAGAATTTATTTTAAGAAAGCTCTGACTGCTCGCATATTCCTCCCGGAAATAATAGGTGTCGCGCGGAATGGAAATCAAATCGACGTGTTTCGCATCATAATCAAAGCTCGCAACCATGATGGTGTCCGCCAGATTGTCGTTAATCCCAAGCAGAAGAACATTTACGCGGTTTTTGTCTTGGAACGCCTCAAAAAAGCGGCTGTTCTTATCAACCAATACCGGCATTTCCTCCTCGAGATCAATTTCCGATTCGCCGAAAAGGTTTCGGTCCATGATTTTTCCAACCAAAACAGACGCCAAAGTAAATACGACAATACTAAGACAAAAGGTAATCAAAAAATACTTTAAAAAGAGCTTAGAGCTACTTGGAGCCACGGCTTGGCCATAAGAAGCCTTCGATCGTTGTGGTTGATTCATAGAAAAATAACCGTTCCTTTTCATCAAGAAAAGAGCCTAAGATTTCAGGCATCTGCTTGTATTTTATACCATCATAATAAAAAAGAAAATAGGAAATCAAAATTCCCTATAATTTCTTTTTTGTGCATCTAAGGAATTTTTCGATAATGTGGGCGCCGAAATAACAATACCGAACCAATTTACCTGCCGGAAACTTATTTCG
>JAQUUY010000086.1:0-1608 GCA_028693645.1 Eubacteriales bacterium
AACAATGACTGGATTAGCGGCAAGACTTTGGCCGAAGCGTGTGATGAAAAAAGAGCGGTGGTCGTAAATCCGCCTTGCGAACCTCTGACGGGAATAGAACTCGATGATGTCTATGAACTCCCGTATATGGGGACGTATCACCCTATGTATGAAGCCGAAGGTGGTATTCCGGCAATCAAAGAAGTCGCTTTTAGCATTACTGCAAACAGAGGTTGTTTTGGCGGCTGTGCATTTTGCGCATTGACCTACCATCAAGGGAGAGAAGTACGCGGACGCAGCAAGGATTCCATCGTTCGTGAAGCAGAAGACATGATTAACCGCCCGGGCTTCAAAGGATATATCCATGATGTGGGAGGACCTACCGCCAATTTTCATAAGCCCGCCTGCAAGAAACAGGAGACGGAGGGAGTCTGCAAGAATAAAGACTGTCTCTATCCGTCGCCTTGCAAACAACTTATCATCGATCACACGGAATATCTCGATATCCTAAGAGCGGTGCGCGGTTTGCCGGGTGTCAAAAAAGTATTCATTCGTTCGGGAATCCGTTATGACTATCTTTTGGCGGATCGGTCCGGTGAATTTATGGAAGAACTGTGCAGGCATCATGTCAGTGGCACGTTAAAAGTGGCGCCGGAGCATAGCTCGAAAAAAGTGTTGTCCTGTATGAGAAAACCTCCGATTGAGGTGTTCACTGAATTCAGCAAAAAATACAAACAAACCAATCAACGAATCGGAAAAGACCAATATCTGATTCCTTATCTGATTTCCTCTCATCCGGGGTCAACTCTTGCCGATGCGATTGAGCTGGCACTTTTCCTAAAGGAAAGCGGATTTGTTCCGGATCAGGTGCAAGATTTCTATCCGACACCGGGAACCCTTGCTACTTGTATGTATTATACGGGAATCGACCCTTTGACAGGAGACTCGGTTTACGTTGCCAAAGAGGTCAAAGAGAAACGACTGCAGCGTGCTTTGCTGCATTTTCATAAGCGAGAAAATAGAGAGCTCGTGCGCGAAGCATTAGAAAAAGCGGGACGCAGCGATTTGTTTCGCATCCTTTGTTGAGTGGAGGGAGACAGAAATCATGAGTTTGCTTTTTAGACTTCCAACGATTCTACAGGATAGCTTGGGAGAATATCAAAAGATTATAAACGCAGCGAGCCCAGAAGCATTTTCGCTGACGGAGCTTTGTGGCGGTTCCGCTTCCGAAGAATGCAGCAATAATATTCTTGCGATGGGCGATAATGCTACCTTTATGAAGTATTTGCTTGAGAAAAAGAATCTGGCCGCAAAGATTGATTTGATTTATATCGACCCTCCGTTTTTCTCGCGGGCGGACTATGGCGCAGAAATCAAATTGACGTCCGAGAAAGAAGGAAAAATCCCGGTAATGAAGCAAAAGGCTTACCATGACACTTGGGAAAATGGGATGGAAGAATATCTTCGCATGCTGACCCCAAGACTTTTGCTCATGAAAGATCTGCTGTCTGAAAAAGGCGGTATCTTTATTCATCTTGATTGGCACGCCGCGCATTACGTCAAAGTATTGATGGATGAGATCTTTGGCGAAAAGAATTTCGTCAATGAGATCATTTGGCAATATAAATC
>JAQUUY010000086.1:1708-5759 GCA_028693645.1 Eubacteriales bacterium
GATTATCGTGAAGGAATCAGCAGACCGGAAGTTTGCTTTTGTAAAAAAAATGACCGCGTTGAGACCAAGTACGAAGCATTGGGAACGGATTTTGGCGTGATTGCAATCAAGGCGGTCGATATTTTCGGGAACACTGCTTCTCTTGCGGTCGATCTATCCGAAAAGGAATAAAAGAAACAGTTACGGGGGTGTAATCATGGGAGCAAATGGTTGGAAGCCATCTTGGTTAAAAAAAGAAAAATTGAAACGATGGGGGATTGATATGATTTTCATCATCATCGGTTGTGCGCTTGGTGCGTTTTCGAGCATCAGCATCATGATCCCCAACGGACTCACGAGTGGCGGAATTACGGGTATCTGCCGTATTATACAAGATTCCGTGGGAATCGATTTCTCCATTCTCTATTACGCCTTCGCTTTTTTGATCCTTATATTATGTGCGTTGACCCTCGGAATCAGAGAAGCAAGAAAAATACTTTTAATGACCCTTTTTTATCCGGCGTTTCTGATTCTGTTTGAAAATCTTTCTTTCAGTCTATTGGAACAGAAGGATATTATATTGGCGGCAATCTATTGCGGTGTTTTTGGAGGTGTTTGCAGCGGACTCGTTTTTTCGAGAGGCTATTCCTTTGGAGGAACCGATACCGTTGCAAAAATAATTAAATTGAAATTCCTTCCCCATGTAGGTCTTTCAAAAATTCTCCTTGTGATTGATGCGGTGATTATTGTGTTGTCGGGAATCTTTTTTGGTAGAAATATCGCGCTCTATGCGCTTGTTACGCAGATTATTTTCTCAAAGGTTGTGGAATATGTCATGTACGGTTTTGAAACAAAGGTCGTACAGCTTGAAATCATAACGGACAAGCATGATGAGATTGCCGCCTACATCATGAAAGAACTCAATCGTGGAGTTTCGAGCGTTGCGATTGTCGGCGGCTATACAAAAACAAAAAGAGATAAGCTGATTACGTTGTGTTCGCCCAGAGAAAGCATGCTGCTCCGTCAATTCGTTGCAAAGGTAGACAAGACAGCCTTTGTGAGTGTTCTCCGAGTCGAAACGGTTTGGGGTGCAGGCGACGGATTCAATGACCTCGTTGAGGAGCATCGCTAAGTCCGTTCACAGGTAAAAATCCAGAAGAGAGTCTTTTTTAGCTGTTACAATGAGATTGTTCTGTGATATAATTAAAAACCAGCTGCAACCGGAACTGTAGCTGAGTTTTATGTAAATAACAGGAGCTGTTTATGAGATATGTTCCCCTTTCGTGTGTTAGGGAAGGAATGACTCTGGCTGATGACCTTTATGATGATGAGGGTCATTTCCTGCTGGTAGGAGGAACCTGCCTGACAAAAACAAACCTCGAATCCATCGATCGATTGCTTTACAGCGGGATCTACATCGAGGACAAATTATCAGAAGGCATTATCCACGAAAATGCCGTTAATAGTCGTATCCGCGAACGGACCTTACGAGAAGTCCGTGATATTTTCGTTCAGACGGAAGCCGGTAATGTAGATATCGAAGAGACAGTACGTGCGGCAAGACAGCAGGTTGACAGTATCGTTGAGGAAATCTCGGGAAACAAAGATATCCTCATCAATATGATGGATCTTCAGGCATTCGATGACTATACCTATAATCATTCTGTCAATGTCGCGATTCTTTCGATTTCTCTCGGTGTTGCCCTTGGAATCAGTAAGCCCGAGCTTTGCAAACTTGGCTTTGCGGCCTTGTTGCATGATATTGGCAAGGTCTTTGTTCCAAAAGATATCCTAAATAAACCGGACAAATTGACGGAAAACGAATTTGAAGAGATGAAGACTCATTCAAAGCTTGGTTGGGATCACATAAAAAAGGGACTGGGCATTTCCGAGGATGTCTTAGTTGGAATCCTTCAACATCACGAAAAATATGGTGGAGGAGGCTATCCTGACAATCTCGAGGGCGAAAGCATCTCTTTGTTTGGTCGGATTATTGCCGCCGCGGATGTCTATGATGCCCTCACTTCACAGCGTCCTTATCGGAAAGCCATGTTGCCCTCCGATGCGGTAGAATACGTGATGGCTTCAATCGTTACCCAATTTGATCCGATGATTGTCAGCACTTTGGTTAGAAAAATTGCGCCTTATCCCGTCGGAACCTGCGTTAAAATGAGCAACGGGATGACCGCAATCGTAAAAGAAAACAACAAAGAAGTCTGTTTGAGACCAAAGGTCAGAGTCTATATGGAAAACGGTGAAGATGTCGAACCGTATGAACTTGATCTTGCCGGTTTCGAGAATTTAAATATTATTATTACAGAAATCGTATAAAGGTGTATTCATGGGGATTCAGATTGATTATTACAGAGTGCTTCAGGTTCACGAGGATGCGGATCAAGAGATTATAAGCGCAGCCTATAAATGCCTGTCTAAGCTTTATCATCCTGATATCAACAAAACCAAGTCGGCGGCTCAGCGCATGACCGATATTAACGTGGCCTATGCCGTCATTGGAGACGAACGAAGACGCAAAGAGTATCATCGCGAATGGCTTCGTCAAAAAAAAGGAAAAACAGAATCAATCGCCAATCTTCAAAAAAATCGTGAAAACAAAAAACTTGAAACAGCAGCGTCATATCTTGACGCTTATTTTCGTGACATGGTTAATGCCGATTGGAGCGATGCCTACCAACGCTTGACCGGCGTCGATCAAGAAAATATACCGGCCGAAGATTTTATTAAATGGAAAAATGCGGTTTCTCAGGTTTATAAATTGGGAAATTATCAGCTTCATTATCTTTATCGATATGAATCTTGTGAATATGGCGGCCGTGTTTACCCCGAAATCCTTCAATTTGCAGTGACTTTGACAGAGTATAACCGGATGACGGAGCAGATGAACCAAGAACAGACGGAAAAATACATCGCGTTAGAACCCGGCGGATGGAAGATCTGCCTTGGCTATACGGACCTTAAACCGAGCATCATGCGTTTTATCTGTCTTGCAGAGACCCTGCCAAAGGTCAATAAAGATGAAATTTGCCGTAGGGCAATTATAAGCATCGATCCGCTGACTGGGCTCTTGAGTCGAAATGGATTTCTTGATGAGGCCGAAAAAGAGATCAGACGCAGTCGTAGATATGGGAACCCCCTGACAGTTGCCGTGATGACTGTGCGGCCCTCAAAGGAGCTCTTAGAGGCCTTTGAAGACAATCTGACAGATGCCTGTGTGTCTTACGTATCAGGAAAGCTCAGTGCAAAGCTCCGAAAGACAGATATCATCGGAAGATGCGAAGATGCGGCATTTGCGATTCTTTTGACCGAAACGGATCAGCTTGCAGCGCAGTTTGCGATGCAAAAGCTGATGGATGAATTCGTTGAAGACGACGATTTGAGCTGCAATATTTTCTGGGGCTGTACTCCAATCGAAGATAATGATGCGGAAACGGCAATCGCAAAAGGAATGGCTGCCGCGATGTTGCAAGAGAGTCGAAAAGATCAAATCTTAATAGAAGAAGAAAAAACAGACCGTGATGTTGCCAAACTTGGCAAATACGGTCTGTATGATATCCTTCGGTTCAACCGAAAATGGAAGAACCATTTTTAATTCGGAGAATGCAGGTTGTTATTTATCTTTTGGCATCCAAGAAATTCCCTGTTGGGCTGTCGGAATCTCCTTTGTACCCTATGAATTTATGTTCGTTTACGTTCGCTTTCATTGCAGATAAAGTATCCTGCAATTCTGCTTTTATTGAGGTGACCGCTTGTGCATCAAGCTGTAGCAATAAGGCAACGAGTTGATCAATTTTTGCAATCTCGGACTCGCTGCAAGAAGCCCGTTCTGTCTCTGTAGCCGTTTTTTCCGACTCTTCGAGTTGCTGTAAAACATCGCTTCGTTGATCAAGAAAATCCAAAAGTTTTGTCTCGTCAGAAATACTGCTCAAAAGATCTTCGGTAATGCGGATGCATTGTTTCAGACGATCGATTTTTTGTGTTGCAAAAGTGCTTGATGGCATGGCCTTGCCTTTCTGTATCTCGCTTACTTGTTTGCTCTCGCAATCTTATCTGCTTG
>JAQUUY010000087.1 GCA_028693645.1 Eubacteriales bacterium
AAGACGGCAACAGAACATTAGACCAAACAAAAGATCTACAATCAACCGATAATGGCTGGTGACCGTTGAATGAATGGTACCGGATGTTATAAATAAGAGTAAAATTTTGAGAAAGAGACAGAATTTAAAGGAGGATTTAAAAATGGACGGAATGCTAGCATTAGGAGCTGGAATCGCTGCACTCGGAGTAGTTGGCGGAGCTATCGGAATCGGAAACATCGGTGGTAAGGCAGTAGAAGCTATTGCAAGACAGCCGGAAGCTAAGGCAGACATCACTTCTACTATGATTTTAAGTATCGCTTTCGCTGAAGTTACATCACTGTACGCTTTGGTCGTTTCGATTCTCTTGATCTTCGTAGCGTAACAAATTGGGTTTTTTAAGAAAATAACCTGAAGGGAGACTCCAAGACAAATGGAACTTAATGCGTTTACAATCTTTGCGACTCTTGTAAATTTTGTTATTCTAATCGTTTTCATGAAGCATTTTCTGTTTGACAAAGTCAACAATGCGATTGAAAGCAGGACGAATGACATTAAAGACACGATCGACCGTACTGAGGCAAATGAAGCCGCAGCTGCGGAATTGAAGGAGTCTTTTAACAAGCAGATCGCAACTCTTGAAAGCAAAGGTCGGGATATCGTCAAGGACGCAAAGGTGAAAGCCGACGGCCAGGCGGAAGATATCCTTCGGGAAGCCGGAGAAAGAGCGAACGCTCTTTTGAAGCAAACAGAAAGTGAAATAGAGAGACTGAAACGAAAAGCCCTTGATGATATGAAGAAGGAAATCGGCTCTCTCGCTATTTTAGCCGCCGAAAAGATCTTAGAGAAACAGCTTGACCATGAAGAGCAGCAAGCTGTCATCGGAAAAATCATTGATGATGCGGAGAATGCGAAATGGCAGAATTAACAGTTGAGACGACATACGGAAAAGCTTTATATGAAGCAGCCAGAGACACGAACAAGATTGATCTGATCCTCGAAGAGATTTCACAGATTCGAGATTTGATTGAATCCGAGGCTGGCTTTCGTGAGTTTCTTAATACCCCGGTACTCGCGGGTGCCAAAAAGAAAAAAGCGGTCAGTGAAATATTCAAGGATGTAGTAAGCCCTGAAGTGCTGAATTTCCTTTATATTTTAATTGACAAGCGCAGAACGAGAAATTTTGGAAAAATCGTATACCAATATCAAAAGACCATCAATGAAAACAATGGCATTTCTGCAGGGACCATTACTTCTGTGGAGCCGCTAACTGAAGAACAATTACGAGCCTTTGAAGACAAAACGGGCAAGCTCCTCAGAAAAAATGTGAGCCTTGAGAATAAAGTAGATGCCTCGATATTGGGAGGCGTTAAAATATTTATTGAGGGAAAAATTATTGATGCTTCTGTCAAGAAACGTCTTCAGGATCTTGAGGGAAGCCTTATGAACGTCACATTATAGCAAAATTATGAAAATAGAAGGTGATGCAAATGAATTTAAAGCCTGAAGAAATAAGTGCTGTGATCCGAGAGCAGATCAAACAATATAAAAACGAGCTCGAGATTTCCGATTTTGGCACCGTTATCCAAGTAGGAGACGGTATCGCCAGAATTTACGGCTTGGAAAACTGCATGATGGGCGAACTTTTAGAATTCCCCGGCGGAGTATACGGCATGGCTCTGAACCTCGAAGAAGACAACGTAGGTACAGTAATCATGGGCTCCGATAGAGAAATCAAAGAGGGCGATATTGTCAAGCCGACCGGAAAAGTTGTACAGGTTCCCGTCGGAAGTGATCTGATTGGACGTGTTGTAAACGGACTTGGTCAGCCAATCGACGGAAAAGGCCCAATTGCAAGCGACAACTCAAGACCAATTGAATTCGGAGCACCCGGCGTATTGCAGAGAAAATCTGTAAACCAGCCGCTGCAGACCGGAATCAAGGCCATTGACTCGATCATCCCGATCGGCAGAGGCCAGAGAGAATTGATCATCGGCGACAGACAGACCGGTAAAACGGCTATCGCAATCGACACGATTATCAACCAAAAAGAAGAAGATGTTATCTGTATCTATGTCGCAATCGGCCAAAAGAAATCGACCGTTGCACAGTTGGTGCAGACATTAGAATTAAAAGGTGCTATGGCATACACTATCGTCGTTGCGGCTACCGCAAGCGAAGTTGCGCCGTTGCAGTATATCGCTCCTTATGCAGGCTGCGCGATGGCTGAGGAATTCATGTATCAGGGCAAGGATGTCTTGATCATTTATGATGACCTTTCCAAACATGCGGTCGCCTACAGAGCTATGTCACTGTTGCTTAGAAGACCACCCGGACGTGAAGCTTACCCCGGAGACGTATTCTATCTTCACAGCAGACTTCTCGAAAGAGCAGCAAAACTTTCCGATGCCCTCGGCGGCGGTTCCATTACGGCACTTCCGATCATCGAGACGCAAGCCGGAGACGTTTCCGCTTATATTCCGACAAACGTTATCTCCATTACAGACGGACAGATCTTCCTCGAGACAGAATTATTCTTCTCCGGGCAGAGACCGGCTGTAAACTCCGGAATCTCCGTATCCCGTGTAGGCGGTAATGCGCAGATCAAAGCCATGAAAAAGGTTGCCGGAAAGATTCGTTTGGAATTGGCACAGTACAGAGAACTTGCGAGTTTCTCGCAGTTTGGTTCTGACCTCGATAAAGATACCCGCGCACGTTTGGATCATGGACGTATCCTGACGGAAATCATGAAGCAGGGACAATACTCGCCCGTAAAGGTCGAGCACCAAGTCATGATTATCTTTGCTGCGTCGAATGGTTATCTTGCAGATGTTCTCGTCGAGAAAATCAAATTGTTCGAAAAGGAATTCTATGACTTTATGGATACCCATCATCCCGAAGTCGGCAAGGCAATCAAAACCACAGGAAAACTCGAAGAAGAAACCGAGAAAAACCTGCGTGCGGCCATCGATGAATTTAAGAAAATCAACGAAAAGGAATTCCACTAATCAGAATCGGGATTCCCGAAAATCATAAGCAAAGAAGGGAGGTGTCACTTTGGCGGAAAACATGAGAGATATCAAGCGGCGCATAAAGAGCAGCACGAGCATGGAGCATATTACTAAGGCGATGAAGCTGGTTTCTGCCGCAAAACTCAGAAAAGCCAAAAGCACCTTTGATCGGATTCAGCAGAATTTTCATTTTGTGACTGAATCTATAGAAGAGATTTTTAACAACGTCGAAAACGTTCCCGATCGCTACTTGCAAGGCAACCGTCAGATCAAGACTACGGCTTACATTATTGTAACCAGTAATCGCGGATTCTGCGGAAGCTTCAATACCAACGTAATCAAGGAAGCGCAAGCTGTGATGAAAAGTGATCCCGGCACACCCGTGATTGTAGCCATCGGAAGCAAGGGCAGGGACTTTTTCGGAAAAAGAGGTTACGATATCCGTGCGCAGTATATGCTGCCGCCGGAGAACATTTCCTTTATGGATACCCGAAACATTATCACGAAACCGATTATCGACATGTATGATCGCGGAGAGATTGATGAAATTATTTTGGTCCATACGCATTTTGTCAGCTCGCTTGTTCAAAAACCGACGAACACGACATTGTTGCCTCTTGCAATCAAAAAAAGAGATCTCGACACGCCGCTGCTGCATAAGCAGGTGGAATATGAGCCTTCCGTCGAAAGCGTATTCAATTACCTGATTCCAAAATATACGGAACTGATGGTATATAATGCGCTAATCGAATCTGCTACTTGCGAGCATGCAGCCCGTAGAATAGCAATGGAGAGCGCGACGGATAATGCAAATGAGATGATTACAGACCTGACACTGACCTACAATAGAGCAAGGCAGGCCGCAATCACCAGAGAAATTTCAGAGATCGTAGGCGGAGCCGAAGCTCTGGCATAATAAGGAGGTAGAATTGTGAGTGAACATAAGGGAGTTGTCCATCAGATCATTGGACCGGTCCTGGATATTAAATTCGATCCGGAGGATATGCCGGAGTTACTGAATGCAATAACCATTGAATATCAAGGCAGACAGATCGTAGCAGAAGTTGCACAGCATATCGGCGACGATGTCGTCAGATGCGTAGCATTATCCTCAACAGATGGATTGATGCGCGGAATGGAAGCCATCGACACCAACGGACCCATCAGCGTTCCCGTTGGAAAAGAAGTGCTTGGCAGACTGTTCAACGTTATCGGCGAAACCATTGATGAAAAAGGCCCCTGTATTACGGAAAAGAAGATGCCAATCCACAGAGCAGCACCTTCCTTTGAAGAACAGGATACAAGCGCACATATTTTTGAGACCGGAATCAAGGTCGTTGACCTGATTGCACCCTACACCAAGGGCGGCAAGGTCGGACTGTTCGGCGGCGCCGGCGTAGGCAAAACCGTATTGATCCAGGAGCTCATCAATAACATCGCAAAAGAGCACGGCGGCATCTCTGTATTTGCAGGTGTCGGCGAGCGTACCAGAGAAGGAAACGATCTCTATTATGAGATGATCGAATCCGGAGTTATCGAAAAGACCGCCATGGTATTCGGACAGATGAATGAACCTCCCGGAGCCAGAATGAGAGTTGCTCTCACCGGCCTGACGATGGCAGAAAACTTCAGAGACGAACAAGGACAGGACGTACTTCTGTTCATCGACAATATTTTCCGTTTCACGCAGGCAGGTTCCGAAGTATCGGCACTCCTCGGACGTGTACCTTCCGCTGTAGGTTATCAGCCGACACTCGCAACCGAAATGGGTGCGCTGCAGGAAAGAATCACTTCGACCAAGAAGGGCTCCATCACTTCTGTTCAGGCGATCTACGTTCCCGCGGATGACTTGACTGACCCTGCTCCGGCAACCACCTTTGCGCATCTTGATGCAACGACTGTACTTTCCCGTTCCATCACCGAACTTGGAATCTATCCCGCAGTAGATCCGCTGGAATCAACCTCCAGAATCATGGATCCGCTGATCCTCGGTGAGGAGCATTACAATACTGCCAGAGGCGTACAGGAAGTACTCCAGCGTTACAAGGATTTGCAGGACATCATCGCAATCCTCGGTATGGATGAACTTTCCGACGAAGACAAATTGACGGTAAACAGAGCGAGAAAGATTCAGCGTTTCCTCTCGCAGCCGTTCTCCGTAGCAGAACAATTTACCGGCACCCCCGGCAAATACATTCCGCTTAAGGAAACCGTCAGAAGCTTCAAAGAAATTCTCGAAGGCAAACACGACGACATCCCCGAATCCATGTTCCTGTTTGCGGGTGGAATCGACGAAGTCGTAGAAAGGTACGAGAAGAGCAATGGCTAAGAGCATAGAACTGGAAGTCATAACACCATCAAAGCTGTTTTATAAGGGGCAGGTCGAACTTGTCATCGTGCGGACTTTGGACGGAGACGAAGGCTTTATGGCGGATCATGCTTGGGCTTGTACTCTGCTTGATGCTGGTGAACTCTGGATTCAGGAAGCCGGCTCAAAAGATTTTAAAATAGCTGCTTTGGCAAAAGGCTTCGCCGACGTAAAGGAAAAGATCGTCATCTTTACCGATGCCGCCGAATGGCCCTCAGATATCAATCCCGAACGCTCCAAAGAAGAGCGTCGCAAAGCCGAAGAATGGCTTACCGCGCCGAGCAAAGATGATCATGAGGTCGAACTCGCCAAACTTGCCATCGCCAAAGCCATCGTTCGTATGAACGTCAGCGAAGGCGGCGCAAGAAGAAAGCGCTAGTAGC
>JAQUUY010000007.1 GCA_028693645.1 Eubacteriales bacterium
CCCTTCATTCTTCCTCTATGGACACGACGACGTTTTACGCGTTTTGGCATTAACATCGTTTAGTTCCTCCTTTCACTTTCTATTATTCTTCTGCTTTCGTTTCGGAAACGTCAGCAGTGGCTTCCGGAGCCGGAGCCTCAGCCTTTACAGGAGCTGCTGCGGGTGCTGCTGTCCGCTTTCTGGGATTTACTGCTTTCGAAAGCTCCGGTTTGTCATCTCTTCTGGGGGCACGACGATCGTTTCTGTCGTTTCTGTTATCACCCCTACGTTTGTTGTCTCTATCTCCGCCGGTTCTTCTGCGTTTGTCGCCGTCTTGCTGTTTTCCTTCTTCAGGCAGCGGACTCTGCAGGTCCTTGGAAAGAATCTCACCGTTGTTGATCCAAACTTTGACGCCGATTTTCCCGTACTGGGTATCTGCTTCAGCAAAACCGTATCCGATATCTGCTCTCAAAGTATGAAGAGGTACATTTCCTTCGCTGTATTTTTCACTTCTTGCGATTTCGGCTCCTCCGAGTCTTCCTGCTACGAGAACTTTCGTTCCCTTTGCTCCGGCTTTCATCGTTCTTCCAATCGCCTGTTTCATTGCTCTTCTGAATGAAATTCTCTTTTCCAAAGCCTGAGCAATGCTTTCTGCTGTCAACTGCGCATCAAGTTCAATCCTGCGAAGTTCAACGATGTTGATCGTTGCGGTCTTTCCGGTGAGCTTTTCAACCTGAGCTTTCAGATCGTCAATGCCGGTTCCGGATCTTCCGATGACCATACCGGGTTTCGCCGTGAGAACGGTCACTTTAACCTGGTTGTTCGCTGCTCTTTCAATAAGGATTTTGGAAACTCCGGCTGTGTAAAGCTTTTTCTTGACAAATTCTCTTATTTTTTTATCTTCAACAAGGTAATCTGCGAAATCTTTCTTGTCAGCATACCATTTGGAGTTCCAGTCTTTGATTACGCCCACTCTTAATCCATGTGGACTTACTTTCTGACCCATTCAACAAACCTCCTAATCTCTTTCCTTCAGCGTCACACCAATGTGGCTGCTTCTCTTGAGGATGATAGACGCACGTCCCTGGGCCCCTGCTCTCCACCGTTTTAAAGTGGGACCCTGATGGGCGTATACTTCAGCGACGTAAAGCTTATCGACGTTCATACTGTGATTATTCTCGGCATTCGCTGCCGCGGATTTCACAACTTTTTCCACCAACACGGAACCTTTGCCCGGGGTGAATTTTAATATGGTCAGCGCCTCATTTAAGTCTTTGCCTCTTACCAAATCGGTAACTGGCCCAAGCTTGATTGGGGACATTCTGACATATTTAGCAACTGCTTTAGCTTCCATATTCTGAAATCCTCCTTCTTACTTTTTCTTTGTTTTCGAGGATTTATCCGCTGCGTGTCCTCTGTAGGTTCTGGTCGGAGCAAACTCGCCGAGTCTGTGTCCTACCATGTCCTCTGTAACATATACTGGTACATGCTTTTTGCCGTCATGCACCGCAATCGTGTGACCCACCATCTGCGGAAAGATCGTGGATGGTCTGGACCAAGTTTTTAAAACTTTTTTCTCATTTACTGCGTTCATGGCCTCGATGGCCTTGAGGAGCTTTTCGTTGACGAAAGGTCCCTTCTTAAGTGATCTACTCATTTACTAACATCCTCCTCTCCGCTTATTTGACGTTGCGTCTCTTCACGATATATTTATCCGAGTGCTTTTTGTTTTTTCTGGTCTTGTATCCCAGAGCAGGTTTGCCCCAAGGAGTGACCGGGCTGACACGACCGATTCCGGTCTTGCCTTCGCCTCCGCCGTGAGGATGGTCATTCGGGTTCATTACGGAACCTCTGACGGTTGGGCGGATACCCATGTGGCGTTTTCTTCCGGCTTTACCGAGGTTGATATTCTCATGTTCGTTGTTGCCGACTTCACCGATGGTTGCTCTGCATTCCATACGGATTTTTCTGACTTCTCCGGAAGGCAATCTTACGGTTGCATATTCGCCTTCTTTTGCCATGAGCTGTGCTCCGTTTCCTGCCGAGCGAACCATCTGTGCACCTTTGCCCGCTTTGAGCTCGATGCAGTGGATGACGGTACCGACGGGGATGTTCTTGACCGGAAGCGCGTTTCCGATTTGGATATCGGATTCGGGACCGGAGAAGACGGTGTCACCGACTTTAAGCTTATTCGGTGCGATGATATATCTCTTTTCGCCATCGGCGTAGAAGATCAGTGCAATGTTCGAACTTCTGTTGGGATCGTATTCGATGGTGGCAACCTTGCCGGCAATACCATCCTTGTCTCTCTTGAAGTCGATGATTCTGTACTTGGGTCTGTAGCCGCCGCCTCTGTGTCTTACGGTGATTTTACCTCTGTTGTTTCTTCCTGAGTGCTTTTTCAGAGTCACGGTAAGTGATTTTTCGGGGGTGCTGGTTGTGATTTCTTCGAATGTAGAAACCGTCATTCCTCTAAGTCCGGGAGTGATCGGTTTATAATGTTTAATTCCCATTTTTAACGTCCCTCCTTATAGACCTTTGAAAAATTCGATTTCTTTGCTCTTGTCGGTGAGAATGACAATCGCCTTTTTGGAGGCGGCGGTCATGCCGACATTTTTGCCCATTCTTTTGAGCTTTCCTTTTACGTTCATGATGTTGACTCTTGCAACATCCACACCGAAGATTTCTTCTACTGCGTGTCTTACCTGCGTTTTGTTTGCGCTGGTTGCCACTTTGAAGGTATATCTTTTGAGTGCTGCGTCATCCATGCTTTTTTCGCTGATGACCGGTTTGATAATGATATCGTAAGGGGTTTTCATTACGAATACACCTCCTGAATTCTGTTCACTGCATCCTGTGTGAGGATAAGACTCGTGTGGTTGACGATATCATATACATTCATTTCGCCTACCATCGTAGTTTTCACACCGGGAATGTTGGTTGTCGACTTGATCACATTCTCATCTTTAATATCCGTGATGATCAGTGTTTTTCTCGCTGCCTTGACGTTAGCAAGAACCTTGAGCATTTCTTTTGTTCTGGGTTGTTCCATTTTGAGAGAATCCAGAACGATGATCTGCAGCCCTTCCACCTTTGAGGAAAGCGCGGATTTCATTGCCAGTCTTCTAAGCTTCTTTGGCAGTGAATATCTGTAATCTCTCGGTTTTGGAGCAAATACGACGCCGCCGCCGATGTGGTTTGGCGAGGTCGTGCTTCCCTGTCTGCCGCGACCGGTTCCCTTTTGACGGAACGGCTTTCTGCCGCCGCCTCTGACTTCGCCTCTGTTTTTAGCAGACTGTGTGCCCTGTCTTTGATTTGCAAGATAGTTTTTGACTACCGCATGCACAGCATATTGATTGACTTCGATTCCGAAGATTTCATCCATTAATTCGATGGTACCAGCTTCTGTGCCGTCCATTTTCAACATAGTTACCTGAGCCATTTGACTTCCTCCTTTCTTTCAGTCTCTCTACTTATTATCCTGAGCTTTAACAGCATACCGGATGCGGAGAAGTCCGCCTTTAGGACCCGGAACGGCTCCCTTTACCAGCATAATGTTTCTTTCAGGAAGAATTTTCACTAATACGACGTTCTGTACGGTGATTCTCTCTCTACCCATTCTTCCGGCCGCTTTGTTTCCCTTGAATACTCTGGAGGGATACGTACCGGCTGCGAGAGCACCTGCTAATCTATGGTGCTTGGAACCATGGCTCATGGGTCCTCTGCTTTGTCCCCATCTCTTGATCTGGCCCTGTGTTCCCTTACCCTTCGAAGTACCTGTTACGTCAAGCTTTTTGCCTTCTTCGAAGTCGGCGACGGTGATCAGCTGTCCCGAATCATAGCTTTCGCCTTCATCCAAGCGGATCTCCTGCAGGTACTTTTTGAGCGGAGCCTGCCATTTTGCAAAGTGACCTTTGTTTGGTTTGTTTGCTCTTTGCTCTTTTTGGTCCTGATATGCGATTTGAACCGCATTGTAGCCGTCAGTTTCGACGGTCTTGATCTGTGTAACCACGACCGGTCCTGCCTCAATGACAGTTACGGGGATGGATTCACCTGTTTCGGAAAAAATCTGCGTCATTCCGATTTTTTTCCCAAGAATGGTCTTCATGTTTCTTACTCCCTTCTTACAGCGGATTGTCCGGGCGTTCCCGTCAATCATTCTAAGACTTTAGTGATAGCTTCTGTTGCCTATAATTTGATCTCGATGTCCACACCGGCAGGCATGTCCAGCTTCATGAGAGCGTCGATCGTCTTCGGCGAGGGTGAGAGAATGTCAATCAATCTCTTATGGGTTCTCTGCTCGAATTGTTCACGGCTGTCCTTGTACTTATGGACGGCTCTCAGGATGGTGATGATCTGCTTCTCGGTCGGAAGCGGAATCGGTCCGGAAACCTCTGCTCCGGTCTTCTTTGCCGTTTCAACGATCCTTGCGGCGGACTGATCAAGTGATTTGTGATCATAAGCTTTCAACTTGATTCTGATTTTTTGTGCGCTCATTTTTCTTCCTCCTTGTTCTACCCGCAAAACGGGTATTTTCGTACGTTTTCGCTATGCATGTACGGGGAATTCGGCGTTGTACACTTTGCCGTGTGTTTCTTTATTTTTTTACACAAACAAAGAAAGCGAATCCCCTCGTCCCCTTCGAGAGAGGGCAATTCTCAGTAGAAATTCTCCGATAGCACGGTAACTTCCTACCTCATCGCATTGTTGCACCGCCTTTACCAGCGGATACAATCACAAGCTTTTAAATTATATAGCAGGGTTTTATAAAAGGCAAGTACTTTATGAATTATTTTTTGCTCATATTGAATTTTATTTTGAATGAAGTCATTATGATTTCAACGTTTCAAAAGGAGATTCGCGTACACGCTTCCGTGCGTTTCTTTTATGGCGCTTATATGGGGGCGTTCGCAACAAACACCCCCATATCTTGAGCACCATTTTTATATTCACTTTTTTTGTTATGAATTTTTCATCATGACGCTTTCGATAACATCTGATACATCTTCACACGCATCACAACATTTTTCAAGGATATGAAATACATGGGTCCATGCACCAATCGTGACGGGATCCATATCGCTTGTATAGATTCTCCGCGTCGCTTCAGTGTAGAGCTTATCCCCGTCTTCTTCGAGTCGATTAACTTCCACAATATACTCATGAAGGTCTTTTGACTTACGGAAGTTGTGAAACTCCACCAGGGCTTTTTTAAGCGCCTTGCAACAATCCTCAATAATGTGTGCCATTTGCAGTGCATCTTCTCGAACTACGGTAATGTTGAACATATACATCCGCATCAATACATCTTCGATGGAATCCGTGACTTCATCAATCTGATGTGCCATCAGCATGATGTCTTCGCGCTCAATCGGCGTAATAAACTCTTTTGCAAGTTTTCCCATCATGAAATGTTTTTCGATATCGCAATCATGCTCAATTTTATGCATCTCACGCATTTTTTGCTGCAGTTCTTCCGGTTTGTAATTGATCATCGTTTCAATCAGCAAACTCGCCGCGCGGCAGGAATGTTCTACCAGCGTCACAAAAGCATCATAGTAATATTCTTCTTTTCTTGCCATTTTAAAATTCTCCTTTTACCCTAAAAAATCGCTGCTTAGAACACTTTCATGAACAGCCATGCCATCATATATCCGATAAGTCCACAGCCTGGAAAAGTCAAAATCCAAGTAAAAACCATTTCTCTCACAACTCCCCAATTGACAGAGGAAAGTCTTTTTGCTGCACCAACGCCCATGATTGCAGTCGTTTTTGTATGTGTTGTCGAAACCGGGATACCAAAAGTCGAGGAAATGAACAAACAAATGACCGCTGCAAGATCAGCTGAAAATCCTTGGAATTTTTCTAATCGTACCATATCCATTCCAACCGACTTAATGATTCGATATCCTCCAATGGAAGTGCCGAAGGCCATAACCAGTGAACATAAAATCATAAGCCAAATGGGAATAACAAACTCTGTCGTGCTGCTTTGGCCTTTCGCCAAAAACATACCAAGCATGAACACTCCCATGAATTTCTGTCCGTCTTGAGCGCCGTGCATGAAGGCCATACCTGCAGCTCCACCAATTTGAGCATTTTTGAATAAATGATAGGTTTTGTTGCGGTTCACACGTTTAAAAGAAAGTCCAACCAATTTTACGGTTGCCCAACCCATAAAAAATCCAAGGCCGGTCGAAAGGACCAAACCATATAGAACTTTGATCCACGCTTCGGGATTGATACCGGAGAATCCACCTTGCAGTGCAATCGCTGCTCCTGAGATGCCGGCAATCAATGCATGGCTCTCGCTTGTTGGAATTCCAAACCACCAAGCAACGGTTGCCCAAATGACAATCGCAAACAGCGCAGCACAAAGTGCTACAAGGGCAGTATGGGAGTCACCACCAAAATCAACCATCTTATAAATCGTTTGCGCAACTGTGGCATTTACCATCGTCATAATGAAAACACCGAGGAAATTAAAAAACGCAGCCATCAAGATTGCTCGTTTTGCACCCATAGAACGCGTAGATACGCAGGTGGCGATGGCATTAGGTGCATCGGTCCATCCGTTTACCATGATGACAGCAAGCGTCAAAATCGTCGTCACAGCCAGGGCTGGATTCGATGAAATACTTGCCAAAAAATCCGTTAAAGTAACTGTCATACATTCTCCTTCATTGCTTATTTATCAAGATGATGATACATTTTTTTTGGCCTTAAGGCAAGAGAATTTGCCAAATGCAAGCTTACTTTTTCAGACTTTATGTCGTTTTTCTAAAAAGACCCGGCAAACGAATTTGCCGGGTCTTGCTGTCTTTTATGCTAGGCGATTATTCTTTGATTGCTGCTACAACGCCTGCGCCTACGGTTCTGCCGCCTTCACGGATTGCGAAACGAAGTCCTTCTTCGATCGCGATCGGTGTGATCAAGGAGATATCCATTGCAATGTTATCTCCAGGCATGCACATCTCAACTCCTGCGGGAAGAGCGATGTCTCCGGTTACGTCTGTTGTACGGAAGAAGAACTGCGGTCTATATCCGTTGAAGAACGGGGTATGTCTTCCGCCTTCTTCTTTCTTCAGTACGTATACCTGCGAGCTGAACTTTGTATGCGGGTGAATGCTTCCGATTGCTGCGAGTACCTGGCCTCTTTCGATTTCAGTTCTCTGTACGCCACGGAGCAATACGCCGATGTTGTCTCCGGCCTGTGCCTGATCCAGAAGCTTCCGGAACATTTCGACACCGGTAACAACTACTTTTCTCTTCTCATCGGTAAGTCCTACGATCTCGACTTCGTCGGAGACCTTCAGGATTCCTCTTTCCACTCTTCCGGTTGCTACCGTTCCACGACCTGTGATCGAGAATACGTCTTCTACCGGCATCAGGAACGGTTTGTCGACAGCTCTTTCCGGTTCCGGAATGAATTCTTCGATTGCATCAAACAATTCAACGATTTTGTCGCCCCAAGGTCCTTCCGGATTGTTCAAAGATTCCAATGCCGATCCTCTGATGATCGGTGTGTTATCTCCATCAAATTCATATTGGTCGAGCAACTCTCTGACTTCCATTTCAACCAAGTCCAAAAGTTCGTCGTCATCTACCATGTCGCATTTGTTCAAAAAGACGATGATCTTCTTTACGCCTACAAGGCTCGAAAGAAGAATGTGCTCTCTCGTCTGCGGCATCGGTCCGTCTGTTGCTGCTACTACCAAGATTGCTCCGTCCATCTGTGCTGCTCCGGTAATCATGTTCTTTACATAGTCAGCATGTCCCGGGCAGTCAACGTGTGCGTAATGTCTGGTCGGAGTCTCGTATTCGACGTGAGACGTCGCAATCGTGATTCCTCTTTCTCTTTCTTCTGGTGCTTTATCGATCTGGTCGAACGCTACCATCTGACCCAGTCCGTATCTCTGGAACAGTGTCTTCGTGATCGCCGCGGTCAGTGTTGTCTTACCGTGATCGACATGTCCGATTGTTCCGATGTTCATGTGGGGCTTATTACGTTCAAATTTAGCTTTTCCCATTGTTATTTTCCTCCTCATTTCGTAATTCCGCGAGCCCGGGGGTTCCGGGGGCGGTTGCAAATCATTTTTTATTTATTGATCTTTTCCACTAAGCTATCAGGCAGCTTTTCAAAATGATCAAATTGCATCACATACACGCCTCTTCCCTGCGTTCTCGAACGCAAGTCCGTGGAATAGCCGAACATTTCAGCCAAAGGAACAAATCCTCTTACTGCAACGGCTCCCAACATAAGGTCAGTACCTTCGATTCTGCCTCTTCTCGAACTCAGGTCTCCGATGATATCTCCCATATACTCTTCGGGAGCAGTAACTTCGACCTTGAATATCGGTTCAAGCAGCGCCGGTTTTGCTTTTTTAGCGGCTTCTTTGAAGGCCATGGAAGCAGCGATCTTAAATGCCATTTCCGAGGAGTCAACTTCGTGGTACGAACCGTCGTACAGTTCAACGCCCACGTCAACGACTTGATAGCCTGCCAAAGGTCCGTTTTGCATTGCTTCGCGAATACCATCATCAATCTTGGAAATGTATTCTTTCGGAATAGCTCCTCCAACGACGGCATTTTTGAATTCGTAGCCTGCTCCGGGTTCTCTCGGATTAACACGAATCTTAACATGTCCGTACTGTCCGCGTCCGCCGCTTTGCTTCGCATATTTGTAATCGACATCTGCCGGCAAGGTAAGTGTTTCTTTATAGGAAACCTGCGGCTTACCAACGTTCGCTTCTACTTTGAACTCGCGAAGTAATCTGTCGACGATGATTTCAAGATGGAGCTCGCCCATGCCTGCAATGATCGTCTGTGCGGTATCGGGATTAGTATATGTTTTGAAGGTGGGATCTTCTTCAGAAAGTTTCGCCAAAGCGATACCCATCTTTTCCTGTCCTGCTTTTGTCTTCGGCTCAATCGCGATCTCGATAACGGGATCGGGGAATTCCATCGACTCAAGTAAAACCGGATATTTTTCATCACAGAGCGTATCTCCTGTTGTCGTGTTCTTAAACCCGACCGCAGCGGCGATATCGCCGGAGTAAACCATGTCAATCTCTGCTCTATGATTCGCATGCATCTGCAATATTCTTCCGATACGTTCTTTCTTTCCTTTGGAGGAATTGTAGACATAAGAACCGGACTCAAGCGTTCCCGAATAAACACGGAAAAACGAAAGTTTGCCGACAAAAGGATCCGTCATAATCTTAAATGCCAATGCGGCAAAAGGACCTTTATCATCTGCGGATCTTTCGATCGGTTCATCCGAGTCAGAAACAACTCCCTTGATTGCAGGAATATCAAGCGGTGAAGGGAGATAATCAACGACTGCATCCAAAAGGAGCTGAACTCCCTTATTCTTGTAGGAAGCTCCGCAGATAACCGGAACCATTTTCCCACTAATCGTTAATTTTCTGATGCCTGTTTTGATTTCGGCTTTCGTCAGCTCTTCGCCATCGAGATACCTCATCAAAAGTTCTTCATCACTTTCCGCAACATTTTCGACCAAATTGTGTCTTGCTTCCTTGGCCTCCTCGAGCATTTCAGCGGGGATTTCTCTTACGTCTCTATCTTTCCCGAGAGCGTCAAAATAATACTCCGCCTTCATTTCTACGAGGTCGATGATGCCGAGGAATGTATCTTCTCTGCCAATTGGTAACTGGATTGCAACTGCATTTGCTTTCAGTCTGGTCCGTACCATTTCAATAACGCGCTTAAAATCAGCTCCGTTGATATCCATCTTGTTGACAAAAATCATTCTCGGAACTCCGTATTTTTCGGCTTGACGCCAGACCGTCTCTGACTGGGGCTCTACTCCGCCTTTGGCGCAAAGCACCGTGACTGCACCGTCTAAAACCCTGAGAGAACGTTCTACTTCTACTGTGAAATCGACATGTCCCGGTGTATCAATGATATTGATCCTGGTGTCTTTCCACTGCGCTGTTGTCGCTGCAGAAGTAATCGTGATGCCTCTTTCCTGCTCCTGCTCCATCCAGTCCATAGTCGCAGCCCCTTCATGGACTTCTCCAAGCTGGTGCGTTTTCCCCGTGTAGAACAGGATCCTTTCCGTAGTAGTGGTCTTTCCGGCATCAATATGAGCCATAATGCCGATATTTCTGGTCTTTTCGATTGGAAATTGTCTGGGCATGTGTTACCTCCTTTCCGCAACGATAAACATGCAATAGCTTTTCATATTTACCATCTATAATGTGCAAACGCCTTATTAGCCTCCGCCATCTTATGGGTATCTTCTTTTTTCTTAACAGATGCACCGGTGCTGTTTGCTGCATCCATCAATTCCTTAGCAAGACGTTCGGACATCGTCTTTTCGCCTCTTGCTTTGGTGTACTTTGTCAGCCATCTGAGAGCCAAGGTCTGACGTCTGTCAGTTCTGACTTCGATTGGAACCTGGTAGTTCGCTCCACCGACACGTCTCGCTTTAACTTCCAAAACCGGCATGATGTTATTCATTGCCTTTTGGAAGATTTCGAGCGGCTCTTCGCCTGTTACTGTTTTAATTTTTTCAAACGCATCATAAACGATGGTTTGTGCGACTCCCTTTTTTCCGTCTAACATGATGCTGTTGATTAGCTTAGCTACAACAACACTTCCGTAAACCGGATCAGGAAGCACATCTCTTTTAGGTACGTTACCTTTTCTAGGCACTTCTCTTCCCTCCTTGCTTGAAATCGGTACTCGACCAACCCGAACGGCGGCCGTGGTGCACTCTTAATCTATATATATATATATCAAGGGCACTTAATTTTCCCGAAACTACTTCTTTGCTTTTGCTTTCTTCGTTCCATATTTGGAACGAGCTTGGCCTCTTCCTGTTACACCGGCGGTGTCCAGGGTTCCTCTAACGATATGATATCTTACACCAGGTAAATCCTTGACTTTTCCGCCTCTGATAAGCACAACACTGTGCTCCTGCAGATTATGGCCGACGCCGGGGATGTACGCAGTAACTTCGATACCATTGGTCAGACGGACTCTTGCGACCTTTCTCAAAGCGGAGTTCGGCTTCTTCGGCGTTACAGTCTTAACAGACGTGCAAACGCCTCTCTTTTGGGGAGCTTCTGTTTCTGTCGGCTTTCTTCTGATAGAGTTCAAGCCTTTCAACAGAGCCGGTGCCTGAGATTTTTTAACTGCTCTTGTTCTTCCTTCTCTTACCAGTTGGTTAATTGTAGGCATTCTTTCTGTTCTCCTTTCCTACGGTTTCTTCATTCGAAAAACCGCAATAGTACATTTATTTAAATCCATTTTCGGATCCAAATCAAAACAGACTCTTTTTTTTTACGAGCCGTCGGTTAGTATATCATTAGTACTTTTACTTTGTCAATTATTTTCGAAGCTCTGATCGAAGTCGGTCCTCTCCACAAAAAGTCTTGCGGGAGCTTCATCGTCGTCGTTCTCTTCAAGTTCGGAATGCAGCGGTGCAAAGGATTCCATGTATTCGGTATTGACTCCGTAATCCAAAGTAATGTCTTTGTATCTCTTCATTCCTGTTCCTGCCGGAATCAGTTTTCCGATGATGACGTTCTCTTTCAAACCAAGCAGATGGTCCGTCTTTCCTTTGATTGCCGCATCCGTAAGGACTCTGGTCGTTTCTTGGAAAGAAGCTGCCGACAAGAAGGAGTTTGTCGCAAGAGAAGCTTTTGTGATACCAAGCAGAACTCTCTTTCCCTTTGCTTCTTCGCCTTCTTTTGCAAGGGCTTCCGCGTTAGCCAGCTCAAATTCTCCTTGGCTGTAGAGACCTCCCGGCAGAAGATCCGTATCTCCGGCTTCCTCAATCTTATACTTGGAAAGCATCTGGCTGACGATAACCTCGACGTGCTTGTCGTTAATATCTACACCCTGATTCTTATATACTCTTTGTACTTCTTTCAACAGATATTGATAAACTCCCTCGACTCCATTGAGACGGAGGATATCATGCGGGTTGAGCGGTCCATAAGTGAGCTGGTCTCCGGCAAGAATGAAATCTCCCTTTGAGACTTTGATTCTTGCTCCGTAGGCTACAACATAAGCTCTTTCTTCATCACCGCGCACCTTGACTTCAATCTTGTTGTCTTTACGAGTCTCGATTGAAACAACAGTACCATCTGCCTCGCAGATTTCCGCAAGTCCTTTTGGTTTTCTCGCTTCAAACAATTCTTCGACTCTGGGAAGACCCTGTGTGATATCGCTTCCTGCAACACCTCCGGTATGGAAGGTACGCATGGTGAGCTGGGTTCCCGGTTCTCCGATTGACTGTGCCGCCAAGATTCCGACTGCTTCTCCGATGTTGACCGGTTCGCCGGTTGCAAGGTTTCTTCCGTAGCATTTTCCACAGATTCCGTGAGTGCTCTTGCATGTCATGACCGAGCGGATAGCCACAGATTTTATCCCAGCCTTGTCGATTGCATCTGCCTGATCTTCTTTAATTTCTTCATTTGCTGCAACGATCAATTTGCCGTTCTCGTCAAAGATGTCCATCAAAGCCGTTCTGCCAATGATACGAAGGTTGAGCGGTTCAATGATTTCTTTTCCGTCAGTGAATGCTCTGACTTCAATTCCTTCGTTTGTTCCGCAGTCGATCTCTCTGACGATTGCATTATGACTGACGTCGACGAGTCTTCTTGTCAAATAACCCGAGTCAGCCGTACGAAGTGCAGTATCAGCGAGACCCTTTCTGGCTCCGTTTGTTGAAATGAAGTATTCCAAAACGGAAAGTCCTTCACGGAAGTTCGAGGTGATAGGAATTTCGATGGTATGGCCAACGGCATTTGCCATCAAACCACGCATACCGCAGACCTGTTGAATCTGCTTCTTGCTTCCTCTGGCTCCGGAATGAGCCATGATGAACAAATTGTTCAAGCTGCTCAATGATTCCATCAGCGCATCACCGACTTCTCTCGTAGCCTCATCCCAAGTCTTACAGACCTTAGTATATCTCTCGCTTTCAGACATCAATCCACGACGATAAGCTGCTTCACATTTGTCGACCATTTGATTCGCTTTGTCGAGGATGCCTTGTTTTTCTTCCGGAATTTCCATATCGGAGACACTAATTGTGATTGCTCCGATTGTTGAATAATGGAAGCCCATATTCTTGATGATATCGAGGATGTTCGCAGTCGCTGTGTTTCCAAGTCTGCGATAGCAACGGTCAATGATCTGTCCGAGTTTTTTCTTGTCGCAGAGGAAATCAATTTCAAGCGAATACGGATCCACGCTTCGATCCACATAACCTAAGGTCTGCGGAATGTTTTCATTAAAGATGAAACGACCTACTGTAGATTCTACAAGCTTGCCTCTTTGGTCATTTTCATCAAGATGTCTTTTTACTTTGACTTTTGCGTGAAGTCCTACAACGCCATTCCGATAGGCCATCAACATTTCGTCAAAATCAGCAAAAATCTTTCCGTCGCCCTTTTCGCCCGCCGTGGTTCTTTCGCCTTCGGCCAAACCGGGGTGGGTCAGATAATAGCTTCCGAGAACCATATCCTGTGTCGGAGTGGTAATCGGGGAGCCGTCTTTGGGCGCAAGAATATTATTGACCGAAAGCATCAGGAAACGAGCTTCGGACTGTGCTTCAACCGATAGAGGAACGTGGACAGCCATTTGGTCTCCGTCAAAGTCGGCGTTATATGCAGTACAAACGAGCGGATGAAGCTTGATCGCTTTTCCCTCTACGAGTACCGGTTCAAATGCCTGGATTCCGAGTCTATGCAAGGTCGGGGCACGGTTCAAGAGCACCGGATGCTCTTTGATGACTTCATCAAGAACGTCCCATACCTCAGGTCTGACTTTTTCGACCATGCGCTTTGCACTTTTAATATTATGAGCATAGGCATCTTCAACAAGCTTTTTCATAATGAAAGGCTTGAAAAGTTCCAACGCCATTTTTTTCGGAAGTCCGCATTGATAAAAGCGAAGTTCCGGTCCTACTACGATTACGGAACGTCCGGAGTAATCAACTCGCTTTCCGAGCAAATTCTGACGGAATCTTCCCTGTTTGCCCTTGAGCATGTCGGAAAGTGATTTCAGCGGACGGGAACCGGGTCCTGTTACGGGGCGGCCACGTCTGCCATTATCAATCAGCGCATCAACTGCTTCTTGCAACATACGCTTTTCATTTCTTACGATGATGTCGGGAGCGCCAAGATCCAAAAGTCTCTTGAGACGATTGTTTCGGTTGATGACCCGGCGATAAAGGTCATTCAAATCGGATGTCGCAAAACGACCGCCGTCAAGCTGTACCATCGGGCGAAGATCCGGCGGAATGACAGGAATGACTTCCAAAACCATCCACTCGGGTTTATTGCCTGAAAGTCTCAACGCTTCGATTACTTCGAGCCTTCTTACGATACGGATCTTTTTTTGTCCGGAACTATCCTTCAGTTTGTTTCTGAGTTCTTCGGCAAGTTCTTCCAAATTGATGTTAGCAAGAAGCTCGCGAACCGCTTCTGCACCCATCAAAGCACGGAAGCTTGTTCCGTATTGGTCTTTATATTCGCGATACTGTTGTTCCGTCAAGATTTCCTTGTAAACAAGGCCAGACTCACCCGGTTCAAGAACGATATACGCAGCAAAATAAAGGACTTTTTCGAGATTTCTTGGGGAAATGTCAAGAACAAGACCCATCCGGCTCGGAATTCCTTTAAAATACCAAATATGAGAAACCGGAGCGGCCAACTCAATGTGGCCCATCCGCTCTCTTCTGACTTTCGCTTTTGTTACTTCGACGCCACAACGATCGCAAACGATCCCTTTGTAGCGAATTCTTTTATATTTTCCACAGTGGCATTCCCAGTCTTTGGTAGGTCCAAAGATTTTCTCACAGAAAAGTCCTTCTTTTTCGGGCTTCAGTGTACGGTAATTAATGGTCTCGGGTTTCTTTACCTCACCACGTGACCAGCTTCTAATCTTTTCTGTAGATGCCAGACTGATTTGCAGTGCTTCAAAATTGTTTAATTCTTGCATACTACCCTCCTACAGGATTTCATCACCCATATCGAAATCGTCCTTTACGTCCAGGTCTTCTTCATCGAGAAGTTCTTCTTCCGATATTTCTTCGCCGAAACCGGAGCCCACTTCGAAGATTTCGCTTTCATCAGCGACCCCTTCGATATCGATTAGGCTTTCCAATCCGGAAACACCTTCCAATTCAGTTGACTCTTTGATTTCGATTTCTTGATTTCCCTCTGCGAGAACTCTCACGTCGAGACCCAAGCTCTGCATTTCCTTGATGAGTACTTTGAAAGACTCAGGAATGCCGGGTTCGGGGATGTTCTCTCCTTTGACGATAGCTTCATAGGTCTTGACACGACCTACCACATCATCGGATTTTACAGTCAGGATCTCCTGGAGTGTATAGGCGGCGCCGTAAGCTTCAAGCGCCCAAACTTCCATTTCTCCGAAACGCTGTCCTCCAAACTGGGCTTTTCCGCCGAGTGGTTGCTGCGTAACTAAAGAGTAAGGGCCTGTGCTTCTGGCATGGATCTTGTCATCAACCAAATGATGCAACTTGAGCATGTACATGTAACCCACAGTAACCGGGTTGTCAAATTCTTCGCCCGTTCTGCCATCGCGTAAAATTAGTTTTCCGCTTTCCGGATAGCCGCATTCTTTCATAAGTTCAATGATGTCAAGCTCGCTCGCACCGTCGAATACCGGGGTGGCAATATACCAGTCTTTGTATTTCGCAGCAAGTCCAAGATGCGTCTCCAATACCTGCCCGATGTTCATACGGGAAGGTACGCCGAGCGGGTTCAACATGACTTGTAGCGGAGTACCGTCTTGCATGAAAGGCATGTCTTCTTCCGGAAGGATTCGGGAAATAACACCCTTATTTCCGTGACGACCTGCCATCTTATCTCCGACGCTGATTTTGCGTTTAGTGGCCACATAGACACGTACAAGCTTGTTTACGCCGGGAGGCAGCTCATCACCTTTATCCCTCGAGAAAACCTTCACATCGACGACGATACCGGTCTCTCCGTGGGGAACGCGAAGTGAAGTGTCTCTGACTTCTCTTGCTTTTTCTCCAAAGATGGCACGCAGAAGACGTTCTTCGGCAGTCAATTCGGTTTCTCCTTTAGGAGTAACCTTTCCGACTAAGATGTCAGAAGAACTGACTTCGGCTCCGATACGAACGATTCCTTCTTCGTCAAGATCTTTTAAGGCTTCTTCTCCGACGTTCGGAATATCTTTTGTGATTTCTTCGGGTCCCAGTTTCGTATCTCTGGCTTCCGATTCATATTCTTCAATATGGAGCGATGTGAGTGCATCTTCCATGATAAGGCGTTCGTTTAGGATGATAGCATCCTCGTAATTATAGCCTTCCCAAGTCATGAACCCAATCAAAAGGTTCTTGCCCAAAGCAACTTCACCGTTATCTGTGGAAGGTCCGTCGGCAATGACTTCACCGGCAGTGACTCTTTCTCCATGGAACACGATTGGTCTTTGGTTGATGCAGGTTCCTTGGTTGGAACGTTTGAACTTGAGCATTTTGTATTCGTCAAGACCATTGTCGCTGTCTCGTCTAATCTTAATCTTAGTTGCATCGACGAATTCAATCGTTCCTGCATTTTTGGCGAGGATTACGACTCCGGAATCCCTTGCCGCAATCGATTCCATCCCGGTTCCGACTCTCGGTGCATCACTGATTAGAAGGGGGACGGCCTGCCGCTGCATGTTGGAACCCATCAATGCACGGTTCGCGTCATCGTTTTCAAGGAAAGGAATCATCGCCGTTGCAACAGACACGACCTGCTTGGGCGAAACGTCCATGTAATCGACGTCCTGCGGTCCAACCATGTCATATTCGCCGCCCGGTTTACGAACAACGATTTTTGCATTCACAAAGTGTCCTTCGGAATCGAGTGGCTCGTTTGCCTGGGCGATGATAATCTGGTCTTCTTCGTCGGCGGTCAAATATTGAATTTCCATAGTAACACAGCGGGTCTCTTTATTGACTTTACGATACGGGGTTTCGATAAACCCATATTCGTTGATTTTTCCGAAAGTCGTTAAGGAACCGATCAGTCCAATGTTTGGACCTTCAGGTGTTTCGATGGGACACATTCTGCCGTAATGAGAATGATGAACGTCTCTGACTTCGAATCCGGCTCTTTCTCTGGAAAGTCCTCCGGGACCCAATGCAGAAAGTCTTCTCTTATGTGTCAACTCCGCAAGCGGATTCGTCTGATCCATGAACTGCGACAGCTGGCTGCTTCCAAAGAATTCTTTGATTGCCGCGGTAACAGGTCTGATGTTCATGAGTGCCTGCGGTGTCGTTACTTCGATATCTTGAATCGTCATTCTTTCCTTGACGACACGTTCCATACGAGCAAGCCCTATACGGAATTGATTCTGCAACAATTCCCCTACGGTTCTCAATCTTCTGTTTCCGAGATGATCGATATCATCGGTCATTCCGATTCCTTCAGATAAGTTGAGAATGTAGCTTACGGACGCCACGATATCATCAAATAAAATATGCTTCGGCGAAAGTTGATTCTTCATCAAAAGGAGTTTTTCTTTTAATTCTTCTTCTTTCTCGAAGTTTTCAAGAAGGTATTTCAAGGCCGGATAATAAACTTTTTTCGGAATCTTAAGTTCACTCACATCAAAAGCAATATGATCTTGCAAATTAACGAAATGATTACCGATTACTTTCACGACCTTTTTCTCGTCAAACTTACTCTGCAACATAACAAACTCGACTCCTGCGTTTTCGACCGCAAAGCCGGTTTCTCTGTCGATTCTCGTCCCGTTTTCTACCATGACCTCGCCTGTTGAAGGGTCAATGATATCCGCGGCGGCAACACAACCGATGATTCGGTTGGAAAGACCAAGTTTTTTATTGTATTTATATCTGCCAACCTTGGCAAGATCGTATCTTTTGGCATCAAAAAACAAAGCTTCAATCAAGTCATACGCACTTTCGAACGTGGCAGGTTCGCCCGGTCTCAGTTTTTTGTAGATCTCCTTTAAGCCTTCTTCATAATTGCTCGTAGTGTCTTTGGAAAGGGATTTCTCAAGCCGGTCGCTTTCGCCGAACACGGCCAAGATTTCTTCGTTGGTTCCCTCATAAAGAATTCTTGCAATATCGCTCGAAAACTCACCGTGCCGTCTGACTTTCTTTTTCAGCTCAGCGTCTTTGAGGGAGGGATTTTTCTTTAATTCATTGTTTTCCTTTGCCTCAACGGACTTATAGGAAAGCGCTCTTAAAATCGCAGTTACTGACTGTTTTCTCGTACGATCAACTCTAACCGAGATTACCTCGTTCGAATCGGTCTCATACTCAAGCCACGCTCCCCGGTTTGGAATGATCGTGGTGGAAAACAGTTTATTGTTGGATTTATCCGTTGTAACATCGTAATAGGGACCAGGGGATCTAACCAGCTGTGTAACGACGACTCTTTCAGCTCCGTTATAGATAAAGGTTCCCTTTTCGGTCATCAATGGGAAATCACCCATGAAGACTTCTTGTTCCTTCACCTCACCGGTTTCTTTGTTGACTAATCTGACCTTCACCTTCAGAGGAGCGGCATAGGTAACATCTCGTTCCTTGCACTCTTCTTGATCATATTTCGGCTCATCGTTCAACGAATGATCGATAAACTCCAACACTAAATTGTCAGCATAATCCCGTATGGGAGAAATATCCTCAAATACTTCCCGGAGTCCTTCTTCTATGAACCAATCATACGAGTCCTTTTGAATCTGGATCAGATTTGGCATGTCAGCTACCTCGTGAATCTTTGAGTAGCTCATACGTGTCTTTTTACCGATAATAACGGGCTCTGGCATAATCATCACTCCTTGTATAGAAAACAAACTACTTTGCGTGGCAATGTATTATAATATCACAGAGCCTTCAAGTAGTCAATTAAAACTTGTTTCCGTTCTTTATTTTTTGACAGAATCCCAAAAGGAGACCCGTTCAGCTTTTCTTTCCAAACGGGCCTCACAATTTCAGCTACTTAAGTTCGACTGTTGCTCCGACTTCCTCGAGCTGAGCTTTGATTGCATCTGCTTCGCCCTTCTCGATTCCTTCTTTGACTGCTGCGGGTGCACCGTCAACGAGTTCTTTTGCTTCTTTGAGTCCAAGACCGGTGATCTCTCTGACAACCTTGATAACCTTGATCTTTTCAGCGCCAGCGCTCATGAGCATTACGTTGAATTCTGTCTGCTCTTCAACTTCAGCTACTGCTACTGCACCAGCAGCTGCTACAGGAGCTGCTGCGGATACGCCGAATTCCTCTTCGCAAGCTTTGACGAGCTCGTTGAGTTCTAAAATTGTCATGCCTTTGATGGCTTCAATGATTTGTTCTTTATTCATCTTATTTTATCTCCTTTTTAAATTTTGTTTACTATGCTGTTTTGTTTTCTGCGATCATGCCGCAGTCGGTTTTTTTATGCTTCTTTTGCGTCGGCCACTGCCTGGAACGTACGTACCATTTTGGATACCGGCGACTGGATGCTTCCCATGAACTTCGCGATGAGTTTGTCTCTGCTGGGCATGGTGGCGATGGCTTTAACGCCTTCTGCGTCAAAGAATTTTCCTTCAATGATGCCGCCTTTGAATTCCATCTTTTTGAATTCCTTGATGAGGTCATTCAAAACTCTGGCCGGTGCGACCGCATCCGTATCGCTGAACGCGAAAGCGGAAGGTCCGGAAAGAACGTTTTCGAGTTCCTCGAAGGATGTTCCTTTGATTGCTCTGCTCATGAAAGTGTTCTTATATACGGTGAAGTCGACATTCGCTTCTCTGAGTTTTTTTCTCATTGCTGTCGCTTGGGCAACATTGATTCCCATGTAATCGATAACGACGGCAGACTGTGCTGTAGTAAGCTTTACTTTGATTTCATCAATCGTTGCTTGCTTTTCAGCTAAATGTTTTTCTGATGCCATATTGTTTTTCTCCTTTCCTGTAGAATTCCTGATGTTGAAAAAGCCTTTTCCGTCCTGCAGACAAAAAAGGCTTTGATATTCCTATCACGAACCTCGGCAGGTAATTAAGCTTTCGCTCCTGCTGTCTACAGTTTATTTGCAGTATTGTCGAGCTCTTTTTCAGTTGCTTAACTATTATAGTTCAGCTTCATCGGGTTGATTCTCACCGAGGGTCCCATCGTACTTGCGATAACGACGCTCTTGAGATATTGACCTTTTGCTACGGCGGGTTTTGCTTTCACAACAGCTTCAAGCAATGCATTGAAGTTGTCATTGAGTTTTTCCTCACCAAAGGATGCTTTTCCGATCGGGCTGTGAATGATGTTGGTTTTGTCAAGACGATACTCAACTTTACCAGCTTTGATTTCAGCGATCGCTTTTTCAAGATCCATCGTAACGGTTCCGGACTTCGGGTTTGGCATGAGGCCCTTGGGTCCCAAGACCTTTCCAAGTCTTCCGACAACACCCATCATATCAGGAGTTGCAACTACGATATCAAAATCAAACCAGTTTTCGGTCTGAATCTTCTGAGCTAATTCTTCTGCTCCGACGTACTCTGCTCCGGCCGCTTCTGCTTCCTTCACTTTGTCGCCCTTTGCAAAAACAAGAACTCTCTTTGTTTTTCCTGTGCCGTGCGGGAGAACGATTGCACCTCTGACCTGCTGGTCAGCATGTCTTCCGTCTACGCCAAGCTTGATATGGACTTCAACTGTCTCATCAAACTTTGCTTTGGCAGTTTTCAGAACAAGATTCATTGCTTCATTCAATTCATAAAGATTGGCTTTGTCGATTAATTTCGACGATTCTTTGTAGGCTTTACCTCTTTTAGGCATTTTTCTTCCTCCTTGTGGTACAAACGGCTATGCCTCCCACAGTACTAATCTTCTATTACGATTCCCATACTTCTTGCCGTTCCTTTAATCATGTCTGCAGCTGTGTCCATGTTTGCAGCATTAAGGTCGGGCATTTTTGTTTTTGCGATTTCTCTGACCTGATCCATCGAAAGAGTTGCTACTTTTTTCTTGTTTGGCTCTCCGGATGCAGCGGTTAGGTTCGCAGCCTTTTTTAACAACACAGCAGCCGGCGGTGTCTTCGTAATGAAAGTGAATGATCTGTCAGAGTAGACAGTGATGACTACAGGGATGATCATTCCCGGTTGATCGGCTGTTTTTGCATTGAACTGCTTGCAAAAATCCATGATGTTAACGCCTTTCTGTCCTAAAGCCGGTCCAACCGGGGGAGCAGGAGTAGCGTTTCCTGCAGGGATCTGCAATTTGATCATGCCTTCTACTTTTTTTGCCATATCGAATAGTCTCCTTTCTGCCCGCTTTCAGTTTTTTGCGGGCTTATTCTAAGCGCCTAACGCTATATTTTGTCGACCTGTCCAAATTCCAATTCCACAGGGGTATCCCTGCCGAACATAGAAATTCTGACCTTTAGAGTCTGCTTGTCGAAGTTGACTTCTTCAACCACACCCATAAAGCTCTCGAACGGTCCGTTGATGACCTTAATACTGTCACCTTGGCTGACATCAAGCTTGATATAAACCTTCTCAATGCCCATCCGGTGGACTTCTTCATTTGTAAGTGGCACAGGTTCTGAGCCATGTCCGACAAAGCCCGTGACTCCTTGCGTGTTTCTTACTAGGTACCAAGATTCATTGGTGACGATCATCTTGACAATAACATAACCTGGAAACATTTTTCTGGTTTTGATCTTGCGTTGTCCGTCTTTGAATTCCACGCGGTCTTCTGTTGGCACGACAACTTCAAGAACCAGATCTTGCATCCCTCTGTTCTCGACAAGCTTTTCAATATTCACCTTAACCTTGTTTTCGTGACCCGAATAGGTATGAATCACGTACCATTTTGCTTTGGATTCATTGATCTCCTGATCGGCTGATTCTTGCGTCGGGAGAGACTCCTCGGCCATAATGGTCTCTTCGTCGTTAATATCCTTCATTCTGTTCTACTCCTAAATGCTGATGTTCAGCACTGCTTTGAGCAGAGCCAGAAACGCGCTGTCGAATCCCCAAAAAAGCAGTGCGAAAGTAACGCAAGTCAAAACGACAACTGCCGTATAAGAAAATAATTCCTTTCTTGACGGCCAGATGACTTTTTTGATTTCGGTCCTTACGCCTCTGAAATAATCTCCGACGTTAGGTTTTTTCTTTGCGGTTGTGTTGACGACAGGTTTTTTATCCATAGTGTCTCACATTCCCTTCGTTATTTTGTTTCTTTGTGGACTGTGTGTTTCTTGCAAAACTTGCAATACTTGCTGAATTCAATGCGGTCCGGGTCGTTTTTCTTGTTCTTCATTGTGTTGTAATTTCTTTGTTTGCAATCTGAACAAGCCAATGTTACTCTAACTCTCATGATCTGTATCCTCCGATTCTATCAAAACTAAGGCCACCTTGGGGGGCCGTAAAGTCGCTTAATTAAATTATCACAATTCATCTCTCATGTCAATCATTTTATCGTCGAATCTCTTTCGCTTCGGTTCCGTTTCGAGCGACCTCATTCCCCTATGTTCAAGGGAAAAAACTCTTGATGCCGATTGCCATCAAAACGTTCATGGCCAAAGAAAGCGGAACCATTATAAGGAACAGTGGTTTTTTGGTCTTGTGGTGAAAAACCGGCATTGCCACAAGTACACCGACAGCTCCAAATAACAGAGCCAGCATGATTAATGTACTCTCGCTGATGCGTCGTTTCCCTTTGACAGCTAATCGCTTGTCAATCCCCATTATTAGAAAGGTCAAGAGATTCCACGATAGCAAGGCAATGAGCAGCTTGTCATATCCGAATTCCATAGATTGATACCTCCTGCAAACCGGGCAAAAGAAGGGACGGATCGCATCCGTCCCTTCTTGGATTATCTTTTTTATGCTAGGCGATTATTCTTTGATTGCTGCTACAACGCCTGCGCCTACGGTTCTGCCGCCTTCACGGATTGCGAAACGAAGTCCTTCTTCGATTGCGATCGGTGTAATCAGGGAGATATCCATTGCGATGTTGTCTCCAGGCATGCACATCTCAACGCCTGCGGGAAGTGCGATGTCTCCGGTTACGTCTGTTGTACGGAAGAAGAACTGCGGTCTATATCCGTTGAAGAACGGGGTATGTCTTCCGCCTTCTTCTTTCTTCAGTACGTATACCTGCGAGCTGAACTTTGTATGCGGGTGAATGCTTCCGATTGCTGCGAGTACCTGGCCTCTTTCGATTTCAGTTCTCTGTACGCCACGGAGCAATACGCCGATGTTGTCTCCGGCCTGTGCCTGATCCAGAAGCTTCCGGAACATTTCGACACCGGTAACAACTACTTTTCTCTTCTCATCGGTAAGTCCTACGATCTCGACTTCGTCGGAGACCTTCAGGATTCCTCTTTCCACTCTTCCGGTTGCTACCGTTCCACGACCTGTGATCGAGAATACGTCTTCTACCGGCATCAGGAACGGTTTGTCGACAGCTCTTTCCGGTTCCGGAATGAATTCTTCGATTGCATCAAACAATTCAACGATTTTGTCGCCCCAAGGTCCTTCCGGATTGTTCAAAGATTCCAATGCCGATCCTCTGATGATCGGTGTGTTATCTCCATCAAATTCATATTGGTCGAGCAACTCTCTGACTTCCATTTCAACCAAGTCCAAAAGTTCGTCGTCATCTACCATGTCGCATTTGTTCAAAAAGACGATGATCTTCTTTACGCCTACAAGGCTCGAAAGAAGAATGTGCTCTCTCGTCTGCGGCATCGGTCCGTCTGTTGCTGCTACTACCAAGATTGCTCCGTCCATCTGTGCTGCTCCGGTAATCATGTTCTTTACATAGTCAGCATGTCCCGGGCAGTCAACGTGTGCGTAATGTCTGGTCGGAGTCTCGTATTCGACGTGAGACGTCGCAATCGTGATTCCTCTTTCTCTTTCTTCTGGTGCTTTATCGATCTGGTCGAACGCTACCATCTGACCCAGTCCGTATCTCTGGAACAGTGTCTTCGTGATCGCCGCGGTCAGTGTTGTCTTACCGTGATCGACATGTCCGATTGTTCCGATGTTCATGTGGGGCTTATTACGTTCAAATTTAGCTTTTCCCATTGTTATTTTCCTCCTAAAAATGCATTTAAAGCAGTTTACCGTACATGCTTAGAAAGGACTCGTCAGCACTTTCGCATGTACCTGTAATGTTACACAGGACACCCTTCATAAACAGCGTTTCGCTTTTGAAGAATGTCCCGTTGTGGATGGAGCTGTTGAGCAGATTCGAACTGCCTACCTCATCCTTACCAAGGATGTGCTCTACCGACTGAGCTACAACAGCATATTGTGCGCGATTGGCACTTTTCATATTGTACAATACGAGTTAGGGACTGTCAACTATTTTCACCGCTGAAAAAGCGGCCTTTTTTATCTGTTCCCACCAAGGTAAAGTGCTATTTTTCGCTTTGTTCTTTGTATGGCGTTGTCAATAGATTTTGCTGATTTTCCAAGGTTTTGTGCAATTTCTGCATAGCTTTTCCCTTGTAGATGTTCCTTCCATACTGTGTGTTCGAAGTTGCTGAACGAACCTTGTTCGCTCCCTTCCAAGTAATCAAGCACCTCTTTGAGCAACAGCAAGGACTCCGGGTCAGAATCGCTGTCAGTAGGCAAAACCTCTGCAAGGGTAATGGCTTGGGGTTCTGCCGAAACAGGACGCGACAAAGAAACAGAAGTATTCAAGGGAGAATGCTTCATCCTCGCTGCTTGTTTGATCGCTGTAATGATCTGCCGATTGATGCAAAGGTCGGCGAAAGTATGAAAAGAAGCTTGCTTCGTTGGATCGTAGCTCTTGATTGCCTTGAATATTCCAATCATACCTTCCTGCATAATGTCATCATGATCGGCTCCCATCATGAAATATAAGCGAGCCTTCGTCCTGATAAGATCCTTATACTTACGAATCAGGTATTCTTCCGCTTCTTCGTTTCCCTTTTGGGCCAATCCGACAAGTTCTTCTTCCGAATGCGTCTTTTCCCAACCCATCTTTTGTTTCACTTTCGTTCATCCCCTCACACGATTCTGCATTTTACTTTTTGCTGATTGATCTTTGACGATCGATTTCATAAAGTAACACTGCGGCAGCATTTGAAGCGTTCAAGGAAGAAATTTTGCCTCTCATGGGAATAGAAATAACATAATCGCATTTTTCACGGATTAAACGCCCAACGCCCTGACCCTCTCCGCCAATAACGATAGCGATTGGTCCTGTAAGGTCCGTTTTGTGATAAACGGTGCCACCCATGTCGCAAGCGGCAATCCAAAGCCCTTTTTCTTTTAACTGATCAATCGTCTGCGCAAGATTGGAGACTTTTGCTGTCGGTACATATTCAATGGCTCCCGCAGACGCTTTTGCGACGGTATCGGTCAGCCCTGCTGCGCGGCGTTTGGGAATGATGACGCCATGCGCGCCCGCCCCATCGGCAGTACGCAAAATCGCCCCTAAATTATGGGGGTCTTCGATGCCGTCAAGCAAGATGAGAAAGGGGGCTTCTCCCTTTTTTGCAGCTGCCTCAAGTAAATCTTCAACCTCATAATAGCGGTTGGCAGAAGTATACGCCGCCACGCCCTGATGGCTGACGCTTCCTTCGTCTCCTCCCGCAACTCGGTCAAGTGCCGCCTTGTCTACATACTGAATTGCGATTCTTCTTTCTCTTGCCAATCCTTCGATTTTCTTGATTGAGCCTTCTCCATTTTTCAATATTAGAAGTTTTTCGATTTCTCGCCCACTTTTTAGTGCTTCCATTACAGGATTTCTTCCGTATATCACCTGATCCATTTTTTCTCCTTTTTTGTTTGATTGATTATAGAGATTTTCGTCTGTATTCTGTGAAATAATAAGCAAGCTCTTTTTCTTCTCGCCGCTCTCCGGTGAATACAAGTTCCCATTCTTCATTATCATCAAGATTCTCATAATAGCTGTCAGCGGGAAATTCCCCGTCGATTTTCGTTACGTAAACGGTATCGCAGTAGGGCAGCAGCGTCTTGTAGATTTCCGCCCCCCCAATTACATAGATATCTTCGCTCTTACTCCCTATCAGTTCAGAAAGGAGATGCTCCTGCGAGGAGCAAACTGCACAATCCGCACTAAAGTCGGGATTTCTCGACAATACAATATTCGTTCTCTCCGGAAGAGGCTTTGCCCCCGGAAGAGATTCCAACGTCGCTCTGCCCATTACAACGATCTTTCCGATTGTTTTTTCTTTAAAATATTTCATGTCTCCGGGAAGTCGAACCAACAGTTGTCCGTCTTTTCCAATGCCCCAGTTCCTATCTACCGCTACGATTGCTTTCATATAACCCCTGTTTCCCTTTCAGAAAATCTCTGTATGCTTCCTCTTCAAATCCTATTTTTTCCTCGTTCTTCGAATCTTCTTATCATACCAAATAAACGCAGTAATTGCGACCGCAAATTATAATCCTCCGCATTCTGTTTTAAGACAAAAGCGCTTTCCGCAAAACCGCTCTGTAGCAGGCTTTTGACAGGCAAAACAAAAAGTTTGTGAAAAAAATAATAAATTTTGTCGAAATAGTTTGCCAAATGCCTTTTTTCATGTTATCTTTTCAAGAATGAACCATTCATAATCAAACTAAAATTACTTGAGAAAGGTACAACAGCTTTATCCCATCTAATCTTTGATTATATCAAGAGGTTCATTTTTTTTGCCATAATCGGCGCATTATTATTTATTTGGAGGAAGAACACTCATGGAAACAAATGAAACAAAAGTTGTCCTAAAGGAATGGGCAAACCCCACACCCGCAGGACTTGTCGCTCTCGCAGTAGCCTGTGTCTGCTTTTTTGCACTGCTTACAGGTCGTGTAGGAGTCGGCGCAATGCCACTTCTCGGTTGCTGGTTACTTGGCGGTTTCGTCATCCAGCTTTGTGTAGGCCTGTTAGATCTTAAAGGCGGGAATTACACCGGCGGAAACGTCTTCTTATTCTTCAGCGGCTTCTTTATGCTTGCAAGCGGTATCGAAATGCTTCTCAAGTATCAAGCAATCACCGCCGGCACACCTCTCGATGGCAGACTCGACGGCTATGTATGGGTCACACTTGCGGTTACACTGATTCTCTGGACCCCCGCATTTTGCAAGAAACTTACCCTGTTATCATTCGTAGTCATTTTTATCGACATTGCTCTGCCGTTCATCGGTCTTATCGATCTTGGTGTCGTCCCCAAGGATTACGCGTTTATTCCGGCTTGGGCACTTCTCTTTGCCGCAATCACCGCGGTATACCTTGCTTCCGCACTTGTTGTAAACGCAGCACTTGGCAAGAAGGTCTACCCAACACTTTAACTTCCTTTTCCGGCAAAGGCCATAACGCCTTTGGTGAGAATCAAAAGAAGGGCTTTGCACCAACGTGCAAAGCCCTTC
>JAQUUY010000088.1 GCA_028693645.1 Eubacteriales bacterium
ATAGGCGCTAAGGGAGAACTTGTTGGCTATGGTGGTGGTCTCGAGTGCAAGCGGATTCTATTGGAACTTGAGGCGGACAAAGCGTGAATTCTAACTTATAGTTGTAAAAACGTGCGGAAGATGATAAAATAATTTGGTATTTGATTTTTCAGAATACGTGCAACGTTGAAATGACTGAGGTTAAAAATATATGGAAATAGAAATGAAATACGGCATCCCGGACAAGCTCTGTGCGGATTCTTTGTGGGAAGACGCAGATCTTGACCAGATGGCTGATGCCGAATCAAAGGAGACTTTATATATGAAGTCTGCCTATTTTGACACTGAGGATCATATCCTTTCGAAAAATGACATCGCGTTTCGTGTTCGAATGGAAGGCACTCGAGTGGTTGCCTCTCTCAAATGGAACGGAACGGTTGAAAAAGGTCTCCATATTCGTGGAGAAATTAATGTACCTGTGGATGATCCGGCTTGTTTTATTCAGCCGTTACCCGATATTTTCAAGGAAAGCGAAACCGGCAGAGAAGTCATGTCTCTTGTCGGGGACCAAAAACTCCGCAGCCTTTTAGAAATCAATTTTTTAAGAAGAAGGCTTCGTGTTGACAACGGTAGGAGCATCCTTGAAGTTGCTGTCGATATCGGAGAGATCATTACCGATTGTGGAAATGCTCCAATCTGTGAACTTGAGATCGAACTCTTTTCCGGCGAAAACGAAGACGTTTTAGCACTCGGAAAAGTTCTTGCTGAGAAATACAACCTTTCTCCCATGGACGAAAGCAAGTATTCTAGGGGTCTGAAACTGATTCATGAGGGTAATTCGAACAAGACAGAATAAGCGATATTATTATTTTCGGCACTGTGTCGAAAGGATAATAATGCCTTTACTTTATATGTACAAGGCAATATAATGTTATGCGCAATGAGGGAGCGAATCTCTCGCGAAATACAGGAGGATATTATAATATGAAATTCACTTACATTGGCAGGGAGAAGAACGAAGTTACTTTTAAAATGGATGTTACCGCCGAAGATTTTGCAGAAGCACTCGCAAAAGGATATGCATCCGGTAAAGGAAAGTACGTCGTTGACGGATTCCGCAAAGGCAAGGCTCCGCGTAAGCTCATCGAAGCAAAATACGGAGAAGACGTTTTTTATGAAGACGCAATCAATCAGTTGTTTTCGGAGAATTATTCCAAAGCACTTGATGAATTGAATATTGACCCCGTTGACAGACCGGTTGTTGATTTCGGAGATATCGATGCAGCAAAAGGTTTTGAAGTCACAGTAAAAGTTACCGCCATGCCTATCATTGAAGTAAAAGATTACAAAGGGATAAAGGTAGCAAAAATCGAAATCCCCGTGACAGATGAAGACGTTGAAAAAGACCTCGAAGCACTGCAAAAGAGAAATTCGAGAATGGTTCTTGTCGAGCGTCCGGCAGCAAACGGAGATACCGTTTTGATTGACTACGCAGGATTTGTCGGAGACTTACAGTTTGACGGCGGAACCGCTGAAAGACAGCCTTTGACACTGGGATCGAACACCTTCATTCCCGGTTTTGAAGAGCAACTTGTCGGAGCAAGCGTCGGCGAAGAAAGAGATGTTAAAGTAACTTTCCCCGAAGAGTATCACAGTGACGAACTCGCAGGCAAAGAAGCCATCTTTAAATGCAAGGTCCATGAAATCAAAGAGACAGAACTTCCGGCGCTTGATGATGATTTTGCAAAAGACGTCAGCGTATTTGATACGATTGATGAACTGAAAAAAGACACCAGAGAAAAACTTGAAAAAGCTGCGGCTGAAAAAGCGGAATATAATATCAAAAATTCAATTCTGGAAAAAGTATACGAAGCAACCGAAGTGGATGTTCCCGATGTACTTATTGAAGAACAGATTGATGAAATGCTCAAGGAATTTGACCAGCAGCTCCGTTATCAGGGAATGGAACTCGAAAAGTATTTTGAATTCCTTGGCAAGGATGTTACCGAATTCAGAGCAGAAGTCAGACCCGATGCACTGAAAAAAGTTAAGACCCGTCTTGTCGTCGAAGCGGTTGCAGATGCCGAAAACTTTACCGTTACCGAAGAAGATATGGATAAAGAAATGGCTGCAATGGCAGATCAGTACAAAATGGAACTTGAAAAACTCAGAGGCATGATGAGCTTAGAGGGAATCACGTATCTGGCAAAAGACATCAAAAACAGGAAAGCAATTGATTTGATGTTTGAAAGTGCCGTTATTGAGTAATATTAAAGAAGTAAGAACATAAAGGGAGGACAGGCATGTCTTTGATTCCGATCGTTGTCGAACAGACCAATCGTGGTGAACGTTCGTATGACATTTATTCCAGATTGTTAAAAGACAGGATCGTATTTCTTGGGGAAGAAGTCAATGAGCATACGGCCAGTTTGGTGATTGCTCAGTTTCTCTTTCTTGAATCGGAGGATCCTGACAAGGATATCAGTTTTTACATCAACAGCCCGGGAGGGTCAATCACTGCAGGAATGGCAATTTACGACACCATGCAGTATATCCGCCCGGATGTATCGACGATATGCATCGGTATGGCGGCGAGTATGGGCGCTTTTCTCCTTTCCTCCGGGACAAAGGGGAAACGCTTCGCACTGCCGAATGCTGAAATTATGATCCATCAGCCGCTTGGAGGAATGAGTGGTCAAGCGGAAGACATGAGGATTCACGCTGAGCGAATCGTCAAAACAAGAGAAAAGCTCAATCGCATCTTGAGTGACAACACGGGACAGCCGTTCGACCGTGTTTCAAAAGATACAGATAGAGATTATTTCATGGATGCAGAAGACGCAGTGAAGTATGGCATTATCGATAAAATCTTTCATTCCAGAAAAATCAAGGGCTAATCTCGCCATAACGGAAAGGGAGAAATATGGGAAAATACGATGAAACAAAGCAATTGAAGTGTTCCTTCTGCGGTAAGCCACAGGATCAGGTACGTCGGCTTGTTGCGGGACCGAATGTCTACATTTGCGACGAGTGCATCGAACTGTGTCAAGATATCATCAAAGAGGAGCTTTCGAGTTTGGGGGAAGAAGGCATTGGTCTCTTTGAGTCACTTGCGTTGCCAAAACCAAAGGAAATTGCAGAAGAGCTTTCTGATTATGTCATCGGACAAGAAGATGCGAAAAAAGCACTTGCTGTCGCGGTTTATAATCATTATAAAAGAGTCGGCGCGATGGGAACCATCGAAGGCGACGAAGTCGAAGTACAAAAGAGCAATATTGTGATGATCGGGCCCACAGGTTCGGGCAAAACCTTGCTTGCACAGACGCTTGCGCGTATTCTCAATGTGCCATTTGCCATCGCAGATGCTACCGCCTTGACAGAGGCGGGTTATGTCGGAGAAGATGTTGAAAACATTTTACTCAAGCTGATACAGGCAGCCGATTATGACATTGAGAAAGCACAAAAAGGGATTATTTATGTCGATGAAATTGACAAAATCGCCAGAAAATCAGAGAATCCTTCCATCACAAGAGATGTGAGCGGAGAAGGCGTACAACAAGCGCTGCTCAAAATTCTCGAAGGAACGGTTGCCAGTGTTCCGCCTCAGGGAGGAAGAAAGCACCCGCATCAGGATTTCCTGCAATTTGATACGACAGATGTTCTGTTTATTTGCGGCGGAGCGTTCGACGGTTTGGACAAGATTATTCAAAGAAGAATCGGTGAAAAAACAATCGGATTCAATTCTGACATCAAGACAAGCAAAATCGACGGCGCGGAGCTCTTGAAACAAGTTCAGGCCGAGGATCTTATGAAATACGGCTTAATTCCTGAATTCATCGGAAGACTTCCTGTTATGGTCACATTGGACGAGCTTTCCAAAGAAGCGCTCGTTCGTATCATAAAAGAGCCTAAAAATGCCATCTTGAAGCAGTATAAAAAATTATTCCTGCTTGATGGTGTTGAGCTGGAAATCGAAGACGATGCCATTATCACAGTGGCCGAAAAAGCAATTGAACGTAAAACAGGAGCCAGAGGGCTTCGCAGCATTCTCGAACATATTATGACTGACATCATGTTTGAGATTCCTTCGCGAACGGATATTAAGAAATGTATCATAACGAAGGGAACCATCGACCATAATACAGGGCCAACGCTTGTGCTTACAGACACAAAGCAGCTCGACAAACTCGAAAAAGAAGAGACTGCATCGTAAAAAGCTGAGCAGACGGCCTTACAGCCGTCTGTTTTCAACTAAGGAGGGTGGAGAAATGACAGAAGAAAACAATAGAGACGATGAACGAATCGAATTGACGGAGAGCACTGATGAAATCATGCCTATGATTCCATTACGAGGTTTATCCATTTTTCCTTCTATGGTACTTCACTTTGACATAGGAAGGGAAAAATCGATCAGTGCCTTGGAAAAGGCAATGATGATGAATCAAAAAGTATTTTTATCGACGCAGATGAATCCCGATATGGATCTTCCTACCCGCGATGATTTTTATCAGGTGGGAACGATTGCAAAAATCAAGCAAATGCTGAGACTGCCGGGTGACACGATTCGTGTCCTTGTAGAAGGAGTAAGCCGCGGAAAAATTGCGGATTACATTTCCGAAGTCCCTTATTTTAAATGTCGCGTCACACCGATTGAAGAGCAAGAATACGAAAGTTTCCCTCCGAGAATCGTTGCTTTGATGCGAACCGTTCTTGCATCTTTTGAAGAATATTTGAGTATCAATCCCAAAATTTCGCAAGAGATTTTCGCTTCGGTTGCGTCGGTTGAACAGCCGGGCAGACTGGCTGATGTGATCACTTCACATCTTGATATCAAAATCGAAGAAAAACAGGAAGTGCTTGAAGCGTTCGATATCGAAAAACGAATGGAAATCTTGAGCGCAATCTTGAATAAAGAGATTGAGATACTAAATATTGAACATGCTATCACTAGCAAAGTAAGAACGCAAATCAATAAAAACCAAAGAGATTATTATCTCAAAGAGCAGCTTCGCGTAATCCAAGAGGAACTCGGCGAAGAAGGCGATATTGATGATGAAATCGAACAGTGGTTGAAGCAACTGAAAAAACTGAAACTACCTTCTGCGATAGCTAAAAAAGTCGAAAAAGAGATCAATCGACTTTCTAAAATCCAATCTTCATCGGCAGAAGGCGGTGTCATCAGAACTTACATTGAGTGGATTCTTGCGTTACCTTGGAACAAACTTTCCAAGGAAAGCGCAGATATTACCTTGGCAGAAAAGATTCTGAACGAAGATCATTATGGGCTCGAAAAAGTCAAGGAAAGGATACTGGAATACCTCGCTGTCATGCAGCTTTCCAAAGGCTTAAAAGGCCCAATCCTTTGTTTGGTAGGTCCTCCGGGAACAGGAAAGACATCCATCGCAAAATCGATTGCAAGATCGACGAATCGTGAATTTGTCAGAATGTCGCTTGGCGGCGTCCGTGACGAAGCGGAGATCAGAGGACACAGAAGAACCTATATTGGAGCGATTCCGGGACGTATCATTTCAGCAATGAAGGATGGAGGAACGAAAAATCCTGTATTCCTATTTGACGAAGTAGATAAAATTGGCGCTGATTTTCGCGGTGATCCGGCTTCGGCATTGCTTGAAGT
>JAQUUY010000089.1 GCA_028693645.1 Eubacteriales bacterium
TTCGCCTTCTACCTCATAAGAATGATATAATGAGCTGAAACATTTTGTCCTTAACGAAGGAGGCTCCGATGAGAAAAAAAGTATGCATCATTCACACCGGCGGAACGATTGGAATGCAAAAAACCGCGCAGGGTTATGCTCCGCAAAAAGGTTCCATCAACGCCAGCATTGCGGAGATCAAGGAGCTTTCGTCAGAGGAGATGCCTTATTATGATCTCATCGATTATGATCCCCTGCTGGATTCTTCGAAGATATCAATCAAAGAATGGGTCAAAATTGCACACGACATCGAAGAACGCTATCACGAATATGATGGTTTTGTAATTCTACACGGTACGGATACGATGGCTTATACCGCATCAGCACTTTCTTTTATGCTTGACGGCCTTGACAAACCCGTTATCATCACAGGGTCACAAATTCCCTTGTGCGAGATCAGAAATGACGCGAGGGACAATCTCATTGCGGCTCTCCTCATTGCTGCTGAAAGCCAAATCCCCGAAGTTTGCCTTTACTTCGGGAACAAATTGTTTCGCGGAAATAGAGCAACAAAAATCAGTTCCGACGAGCTCATTGCTTTTGATTCTCCCAACTATCCACCGCTTGCAGAAGCAGGTGTGCGGATTGAGATCAACAAGAAAGAACTTCGAAAAAAAGGCCAAAAATTAGACGTGAAAATGTTTCAAAACCAGCAAATTGCGGTATTGAAAATCTTTCCGGGGATTCAGTTTGAGGTGTTTGAAAACATCGTGACCGATCATCTGGGTGGCATCGTTTTCGAAGCCTTCGGCGTCGGCAATATTCCGGAAAGTGATTCGCTCATTCGTATCTTGCGCAAAGCAGAAAAGAATGGGACAGTCATCGTAGTCTGCACACAATGCCTTCGCGGTTCCGTTTCTATCGGCACCTACGAGGCAAGTAGTATGCTTGTGGAGTCAGGTGCCGTCAGTGGTTATGACATGACGGTCGAAGCGGCAGTCGCAAAACTGTACTATTTGCTAAGCCAAGGCTATCAAATTGAGAAAGTGAAGAAACTCATGCAAACCGATTTGCGCGGAGAGCTTTCTTGAAAGGGGACCCCAGCATGGAGCATCGCGAAAAAACTTCTGCAATTATTATAAGAGTTGTTCTCTTTTGCTTTATCGCTATATATTCTGTTTTTGCCGCCTAGCATCTGTACCATTCTTTTGGCGATTACAAAGCCGATGCAGAAAACGAAGCAATCGTTTTAGCCCGATCTGTAGCTGCGCTGATTGACCCCGCCCATTTGCGTTCTTTCTCACTCAACGAGACCGATCTTGAAAACCCCGACTACCAAACAGAAAAACGCCAGATGATCGCTTTTAAAGAAGAAAACGAAGAAGTAGAATTTGCCTATATTTATACGTTTAAAGAAGGCGTCTGTTATTTTATGGTCGATTCGGAACTTCCCGATTCCATCAATTATTCACCGCCCGGTCAGAAATACGATGAGGCAAGCGAGCAAGACAGTATACCGTTTGAAACCCGCGAAGCCGCAATCTTCGAGCCGATAACGGACCGTTGGGGAACTTGGGTCAGCGCGGTGGCTCCTATCATTGATCACGAAACCGGAGAGGTCTTCGCCGTTTTTCGCATTGATTACCCTGCGGCATACTGGAATGCCCAAATCACAAGACATATGATGCAAGATGTCGCAATCCTTGGTTTTATCTTTCTTATTTTGTTAGGACTTTATCTTCTACAACTAAAAAATCGCCGCCTGAAATCCATCAGTGAAAAACTCGAAAAAAGCGAAGCGCTGTTTCGAACTGTCTTTGAACAAGCACCCGTAGGAATTGCGCTGGTCGATGATTTTCATTTTCATTCTGATGTAAATACCAAACTTCTGAACATCTTGGGCCGAACAAAAACCGAACTTGCTACCCTAAATTGGACTGAAATCACGCACCCTGACGACCTCCAAAAGGATTTGGATCAATTTGCGCGTTTTACCGCCGGCGAAATCCCGGGTTATTCAATGGAAAAGCGATTTAGAAGGCCCGACGGCACCTATATTTGGACAAATATGGTCGTCGCCGAGATGCAAATCAAAGAAGAGTTAAAAGGGAAAAGGCATCTCGCCATCATTTCGGATATTAACAATCGCAAGTTAGCGGAAGAAGCCTTATCAGAAAGTGAGCGAAGCAAGAGCCTTCTGCTTTCAAATCTGCCGGGCATGGCTTATCGTTGCCTGTATGATACGGACTGGACCATGGAATTTTTGTCCGATGGCTGTTATGACTTGACGGGTTATCAACCGGAAAGTCTTTTGTATAACAAAGAGATTGCCTTCAATGATCTTATCGTGCCCGAAGTCCGCGATATCATTCGTGATGAATGGGCTCGTGTCCTTAAGCTGCGAATGCCTTTCCACTATGAATACGAAATCGTGACTCGCGACAAAGAGCACAAATGGGTCTTGGAAAGCGGCCAAGGAATTTTTTCTCCTGACGGAACCGTCCTTGCACTCGAAGGACTTATCATTGATATTACCGATGCAAGAAAGCGAATGGATGAGATTCGTTATATGGATGCGCATGATTTCATGACCGGAGTGTACAACCGGAAATACTATGCTCAAGAAAAGCAGCGCCTAGATAACGAAGAGCCTCTCCCCGTATCCATACTGCTCGCAGACATCAATGGCTTGCGCATGATTAATGATGCCTTTGGACATGCCGAGGGAGACCGCATGATTATTGAAACGGCAAGAATCATACAAACTTGCTGCCGCAAAAAAGACATTCTGGCGCGAACAGGCGGCGATGAGTTTAGTATTCTCCTTCCCGGCACGACACTCGATGAAGTAGCGGAAGTCGCCGCCAAAATAGAAGAAGCCTGCGAAAAATACAATGAGCTGATACCGAACAGTATTTAAGCTTGTCAACCGGATTCGCAACGAAAACCGAAAAAGAAGACACTCTCGAAAAGGCCGAAAAAGACGCAGAAGAATGGCTGCACAAAAAAAAGCTCTTCGAGCAGAAGAGCTACTACAGCGCTATCTTATCTTCAATTATGGCAACGATGTATGCCCGCAGCCAAGAAACGGAAGAACACGCGCAAAGGCTCGGTGACATCAGCTTGCGTATCGGAGAACGACTCGGTCTTCCGCAGAACTCGCTTGGAGAGTTGCAGATTTTTTCCATGTTACATGATTTGGGCAAAGTCGGAATCGATGACCGCATTCTCAATAAACCCGGAGCACTTTCTCAAGAGGAATGGGCTGTTATGAAGACACATCCAGAAATCGGCTGGCAAATTGCGATGTCCGTTCCTGAACTCGAATGCATCTCGGATTGCATTCTCTACCATCATGAGAAATGGGATGGTACGGGCTATCCTCACGGGAAACAAGGGGAAGAGATTCCTTTGCTTTCAAGAATCTTAGCTGTTGCAGATGCTTACGATGCGATGACAGAAAATCGGATTTATCGAAGTGCGATGTCCAAAAAATCAGCAATCGCAGAAATCGAAATTAACGCTGGTACGCAATTTGATCCTGCGATCGTAGAGATTTTTCTCGATTTAATGTCCGAAGATGCTTCCTGATTATTTAGCCGGGATGTCAAATAAAGTCGTGCTCAGATACTTCTCCCCACGATCAGGGAAAGCAACGACAACGAAACCTTCGTCAAGCTCTTTGATGCACTCTAACGCCGCAACCATCGCAGCGCCGCTGCTCATTCCGATAAAGATTCCTTCTTTTCGGATGATTTCTCGAGCCATAGCGAATGCGTCTTCGGATTCAATCATCACCGTGCGATCAATCTGACTTGGATCATAAATCTCAGGGACGATTGCCTCTTCCATATTTTTTAAGCCTTGAATATAATGCCCCTTGACCGGATGTGCTTCAACAATCTGGATTGCGGGGTTTTTCTTTTTCAGTCCCATGCCAACACCCATGATTGTTCCGGACGTACCAAGCGAGGACACAAAATGAGTGACCTGCCCTTCCGTTTCCTCCCAAATCTCATTGGCTGTCGTAAAATAATGAGTCAACTTATTGTATTCGTTAGAAAATTGATTTGGCATAAAGAAACGATCCGGTTCGTTTCGAACCATTTCATGAGCTCTTTTGATTGCGCCGTCTGTTCCCATTGATGGATCCGTCAACTCTATTTTCGCTCCAAACGCCTCTATCATTTTTCGACGTTCAATCGAGACCGCTTCACTCATGACGATGATGACCGCGTATCCTTTGACGGCACCAATCATGGCAAGCCCGATGCCGGTATTTCCGGAAGTCGCCTCTATGATTATTTTATTTGCCGTCAAGGCACCACATTCTTCGGCCTGCTCAATCATTTTTAACGCAATACGATCTTTTATGCTGCCGGTGGGGTTGAAGCCCTCTACTTTTGCGTAGAGTGGAATATGTGGCTTCGGATTCATCCGGTTTATTCTCACTAAGGGTGTGTTCCCTATGGTATCAAGGATTGTATCATACATTTTTCAGTTCCTCCCAAGAGATTATACCCCTTGTGACGGAATACTTCAACTCCAATGGTAATTTATTAACAAGACATTGTCCCGTGAATTTTTCTACAGTAGGTATCTATTTACGACACTTTCCCACGAATAATAATCTTCACTGATTTTTCTCGCCCTTTTCCTAATTTCGCGTCTTTCGGTAGAATCCATTTGGCTGTAACGGTTCAAAAGGCTGCAAAGATTGTCTGCCAGGTGAAACACCAAAGCTTCATCCAAATAGAGGGGATGCATTTTTTTCTTATCCCAAACATCCGAAAATTCATCGACGTATTTTCGAATCACTTCAGCAAAACCGGAATGATTGGTCTGAACAGGGATGATCCCGGAAGCAAGTGCTTCTAATCCGACCAAACCAAAGGCTTCCGGAAAGACCGAGGGTGCTACGGTAATGTCAGCGCAAGCAATCAAGGAATTCAGGTGCTCATGTCCTAAAAATCCGGTGAACGTCAAAGCGGAACGAATCTTTCCTTTTGCCGCACGAAAATATTCTTCTTTGAATGTAATATCGTGTTCTAAGCGGAGCACAAGACTTTTGCAATACGTCGCCGCTGCCGGGTCAAGCATTGATTGAAACCGTTCCGGTTGCTTGAGTAATTCGATAAATTCGCCTTCTCTTCCCTCTTCAAGGGCATCCGCCATTGCTTCAAGGTACTCACGAAACGCACCATAGCCGACAAGGACGATGCGAACATTATTTTGGCACTGCAAGAGAAGCGGCATGGCCGCAAGCAAGACCTGTATGCCCTTTGTCCAAAGATATTTTCCGTAATAGAGAATCATTTTTTCTTCTTCAAAATTGATGAGGCGAAGCTTTTCTATGATGTTTTCATCTGTTTGCCAGCTACTCTCTTCTTTTTTGGAGACAGCCATATTCTTTTCTTTTTCATTCACAAGGTCTTCAATCAAGCCCTCAATTCGCTGCTTTTTCGTTTGGTTCTCGGAAAGCGGTACAAATTGAGCAAGGTCGACACCTCCGGAGAT
>JAQUUY010000008.1 GCA_028693645.1 Eubacteriales bacterium
GCAGATCACGCGCTTTGTGCAGTCAAGAGCGCCTGGGAAATGAAACAGGGAGCCCAGCTCCTCGTAAAGGGACTCGAAGAAAAATACGGAAGGGCCGTCCAGTTCGGCATCGGCATCAACAGTGGTTATGCGGTAGTAGGCAACATCGGTTCCAGCGAAAGAATGGATTACACTGCCATTGGGGACACGGTCAACACCGCCGCCCGCTTGGAAAGCAATGCCAAAGGCGGACAAATCCTCATCAGCGAGGAAACTTACAATCTGGTTAAGGACAAAATCCTCAGCACTGCGCTTGGAGGATTGAAAGTGAAAGGTAAAGAAGAAGAAATTCAGATTTATCAGGTGGATGGCATCAAGGATCAGGCCATCGGGGAATAGATAGATAGATAGGAAAAGGAAGAGGAGAAGTAAAAATGAAACAAATAGCGAGGATTGTTCTTGGCGTTTTTCTTGTGGTCACCCTATTTACTCCGGCACCCTCTGCTTTTGCGGCGGCAAAGGAGCGGACCGCAGTGGTGGTGGATTTTGCCGGTGAGGTTTCCATTATGAAATCCGGTGGTGAAAAGGTATATGCTGCGAAAAAAGAAATGAAAGTAAAGCACGGAGACCGCATCATAACGGGTAAGGACTCCTGGATTACCATAGAGGTGGATGGAGACAAGACCATCAAGGTGGGGGCAAAATCCTATGTGTCGTTGGAAGAATTGACTTACGAAAAAGAGGCAGAAAAGACCAGCGTCAAAGTAGTTAAGGGAAATGTGTTTGTCAACATAAAGAAAAAACTCAAGGGAGATGACGAATTTGAAGTCAAAACTCCCAATGCCGCGATGGGAGCAAGAGGAACCAAGTTTCTCGTCTCTTATAAAGAAGTGGAATCTTCTTCCGGCAAAAAAGAAAATAAATCCACATTGACTGTCGTCGAAGGCGTGGTTCAGGCGGTAGCCAGAGCCACGGTGAAGGTAAGGGACGAAGCGGGGAATCTGGTAGAAAAGCAGTTGACGATTGCCGTGGAAGTGGAAGCTGGTGAGGACATCGAAATGGTTCTCGCCGCCATTGAGCGGGAACTGCAAAACATTGCCGAGGAAATTCAGGCCATGGATGAACAGGGCGAAGTGGATCCGCAGAAGATCAAAGAGGCCATTGAGAAAAAGATTTCTAAAGAAGAAATGGATTCGATGAATGTAGAGAAATTTGATGTGGCGGAATTGGATTCCTTCTCCTTGGAAAACATACTGGAGGAACTTCCGGATGAGGGGCTGACAGAAGAACAAAAGAAGATAGAAGAGCAGCTGAAGAAATTGCTGGAAGATGCCAAGAAAACAGAAGACCAGCAGCAACAGATCCAGCAGAATTTGATCAACCAGCAGACGCAGGGCAACAATATCCAATATACCCTGCCGCAAAGTCCTTCTGGCGGTAGCCCTTCCGGAAATCAGGAACAGTATGCTTCGGCTTACTTGCAAAGTGCTACCACACGTGACAGCGATAATGATGGCGTAGTGGACATGGCGCGTTTGGTGTTTTCTGATGCGATAGATTCCAATGGCATGAATTTTAACGGAATCTCTTTTGCGACGCAGAGCGGGTTTGTTCTCGGCGTCGTCACAGAGGGAGGGATAGAGCCAGAGAACAGTAACGTGCTGAATCTCGCGGTATCTGAATTTCAAAATTTAAATCCTCTCCCTTATAATACCGGGTGGACCGGCACGGTAAGTATCCCTGCAGGAGCATTGCGCTTTGGGGGATTGAGCTATTCGGGTGTGTCGGCTTTTTCGGTAACGGACGGAGCCGCTCCGCTGCTGTGTCGCTGGAATATGGATTTTAGTGGGGGCGACAAATATGTAGATTTGTTCTTCTCTGAGCCAATCAATACATCTAATGGCCTGGACACGGCAAAGCTTTTCGTGACAGACCAAGCGGGATCTGCGGGTCCTGTCGCCGTAAACAATTCTTTGTCTGAAGGGTCTCAGGAAAATGGGGAGCCCTTTAAATCGAGGATCACCTTTGCCCAGTCTACGGAGGTTCAGAATATCTTAGCTTTGGAATTGACTGATGATGGCCATTACCTCAAAATCGAAAGCAACACATTCAAAGATATGGCAAATAACTGGGGAACATTCCCTTCCTTGAACCCACTTTTGCAATGCAATTCCTTTACAGAAGATACTGAAAACCCCTATGTAGCATCTGTCATAAGTAGTGGAGCTGCTATCGTTTTGGTTAATTTTAATGAGTTCCTTGAGTTTAGTGAAAGCTGCATCCAAGAATATATTAATGTTCAATTTCAAACTCAGGGGATTATAGTTACTGAGTGTCAAATGGCAGAAGGAGGGCGTCAGCTCCAGCTTGAGCTTCAATTCGAGTCGCCTGTGTCCGGTCTGTCAAACGGAGATGAACTTTGGATTATACGGGCAGAGGATCTCAGCAACAACATTCTGGATGAAGTGAGCCAAGAAACTTGGCTCTTTAACGGAAGTGCGTGGGTGAACGCGGGAGTATAGCAGAAAGGACGAAAAGACATGAAGAGTTTTCGAAAAATAGCGGTTTGTACTTTTACTCTGGCGATGGTGTTCGCATCCATCTCCACGGGATTTGGGGCCGAGGATGTTTCATATTATACCGAAAAAAGCGAACCTGGGTTTCAGGACGGTTCCCTAACGGAAGCGCTGGTGAATCAGCCTTATGGATTGACCTTTGACAGCGCAGGAAATCTGGTCTTTGCAGACACTTATAATAACAGGATTCGAATGATCAGTGGGGCAGAGGTAAGCACAGTAGCAGGCACTTCAGAAGTCAATGACCTACTCGGATTTCCTTTGGGCGGATTGAAAGACGGTAATGTAATTTCTTCATATTTCAACAAACCTAGAGACCTGGCGGTGAATTCTGCCGGAGATATCTTTGTGGCTGACACCCAAAACCATGTGGTCCGAAAGATCAGCAAAGGCACAGTGACTACCTTTGCCGGAAAGAACACTCCCGGCATGAAAGACGGAAAGGGAAGTGCAGCGCTTTTTAATATGCCATCGGGCATTGCCGTGGACGGTCAGGATCGTATTTATGTAGCAGATACTCTGAACAATGCCATACGTATCATCGATAAGACAGGGACGGTATCCACGCTCAAACTGGTGTCGTCAGAGAGTACCTATGATTACAGTATCCTTAACGAGCCGTCTGATGTTGCATTAGATCGACAGGGTAATCTCTATATTGCAGACAGCGGCAATCAGATGATCAAAAAAGTCGTGGACGGCAAAGTGTACCTGCTTGCCGGCGCGGTGGGTCCCAAAAATGATTTGGGCTATGTGGAAGGGGGCTTTTCTGACGGAAAAGCGGAGAACGCCGAATTTAATTTTCCCAAGGGCATCTGCGTTCTCGACAACGGGCTTGTCTTTGTAGCGGATACCTGGAATCATTCTTTGCGCCTCATCAAACCGGATCATACCGTGGTGACTTTTGCGGGGGATGTAAAGGCAGAGGATGCGGTGGGGAATCTTTCCCAGAGCCGTTTTAACGGGCCGTCCGGTCTGGCGTATTCGCAGGGATATCTTTATGTTTCGGATATGTGGAACAGCAGCATTAAGAAGATTAAGTTGAATTACGGGAATCCGGTATTTGATCCCGACGTGTCCTTTGCTTCCAAGAATATCGACTTTTCTCAAAGGGATAAGACCATCATCAATGTGGCAGTAAAGGGCAAACTCATTGATTTTGAGGATGTCACTACGGTGAACATCGGTGGGAAGACCTATTTCCCTATCCGTGCCATTGCCGAAAGCTTGGGAGCTGAGGTGCGTTATGATGCGGCAAAGAGAACAGCGCATGTGCGTTATGAAGGAAAAGAGATTTCCTATTCTCTGGACGCGCCGGATATGAAAGTCGTGAATCAGAGGTCTCTCGTTCATATACGCACTCTCGCTGGAGATCTGGGTGTTTTCGTCACCTGGAATCAGCAATATAACACAGTAATACTGACACAATAAAAAATATCGTCTCGGACAGCAAGGTGGATTGGATGAATTCGGATTTTTTCATGGTTTTCATACTGGCGCATATCTTTGGGGATTTTGTGTTTCAGTCCGGCAAAATTGCCAAACTGAAGTCTCAGGAGACCAAAGGGGTCATTTATCACAGCCTAATTGTGCTGGCGTTTCAGGTCGTCTTTTTGTCTGTTTTTGGGGTGAAAGGCATCTTTGCTGCGTTGATCAGCGGTGCGCTGCACTTTGGCATCGACTATTGCAAAAGACTCGTTGGGAAGTATTTTGAAAAAAGCTCGGTACTACTCTTCTTTGGAGATCAGGCCCTGCATTTTTTGGTCATAGCGGCCCTGCAGCGCCTCTTGAAGCCGGAAAGCGTTTTTTCACAGGAAACAGTGTTTCTCATGAAAGGTACAATCATTTTGGTGGCGCTGGCTTTCGTCAATGCTTTGGTCGCCAAGATGCTGCTGCGGGATTTGTTTGCAAATATTCGCCAAAATGGCTTCTTCTATAAATGGGAAAGGATCCGTGACGCGGTCTTTTCGCTTCTGTTTTTCCTATCCTTTTGGAAACTTGACGTTCCGGCGTCTCTTGGTGTAGTGTCCCTTTTGGGTGCGGCCTATCTTTGGGATCAGAAAACAAGGTATCCTTATGGATACGCTGCTTTGGGGATCAAGCTGGCTTGCTGTTTGACCCTTTCCTATATAGGAAGTGTTTTGCTAATCGCATAATCAGTCTGATACAATGGTGGAATTTATCCGCCGTTTTTTCTTGCAAAAGAACATATGTTCTGTTATGATTCAATTAGAAAACAGAAGGGGAAAAATCATGCGAACCATTTTTCATATTGATGCAAATAGCGCTTATTTAAGCTGGACTGCCGTTGACCTTATGAAAAAAGGCTTTGCCATTGATATCCGAGAAGTACCGTCAGTGATTGCGGGAGATCCGAAGACACGTAGGGGTATCATATTGGCAAAATCGATTCCTGCCAAAGCCTGCGGAATCGTTACGGGAGAAAGTTTGATGGAGGCAAAGCGAAAGTGCCCCGAACTTTTGATATTCCCGCCTGACCATGATTTGTATATGCTTTACAGTAATGCCATGTATCAGCTTCTCAACGACTATTCCCCGGTCATACAACGCTACAGTATCGACGAATGCTTTCTCGATTACACGGCTTCCGAAAAACGCTTTGGAGACCCGTTAGATGTGGCTTATCAGATCAAGGAGCGAATTAAAAATGAACTTGGCTTTACCGTTAATATCGGCATTTCTACAAATATGCTTCTTGCCAAGATGGGCTCTGAATTGAAAAAGCCCGATCGGATTCATACGCTTTATCCTGATGAAATAAAAGAAAAAATGTGGCCGTTGCCGGTATCAGAACTATTTATGGTTGGGCACGCATCTGCGCAAAAACTAAAAAAAATCAACATTAGAACGATTGGCGAGCTCGCGGAATCAGATCCCGAACACATGAAAGCGCTGCTAAAAAGCCAAGGGCTTTTGATTTGGAGCTATGCAAACGGAATCGATGAGGGGGAAGTCACGCATGACAGTGCCATCTTGCAAAAAGGTGTCGGCAACAGCACTACGATTGATCATGATGTGACCGATCGCAAAGAAGCACAGAGCATTCTTCTCTCACTCACCGAAAAAGTCGCCACCCGTCTTCGAAAACTTAACTGCATGGGCTGTTTGATTTCTGTTTCCTTAAAAACCGACGGATTTATTCGCTACAGCCATCAGGTAAAACTCTGTACATCTTTAAATACCACAAGCGAGATCTATGATCATGTTTGCCGATTGCTTGACGAATGCTGGAGAGGGGAGCCGATTCGTCAGCTTGGAGTCTCTGTTTCTGATTTTTGCCAACATGAAGAAGTCCAACTGTCTATGTTTGACAGCGGAAATCTCGAAAAAAATCAAAAGCTTGATGCGACCATCGACCTCATTCGAAATCGTTACGGCGAGCAGGCGGTCGTTCGGGCGGTCTTTGCAAAGCCGGAGAAGTAAAAGAAACGGCTTATGATTTTCTTGCAATCATGGGGATACAGGTGCGAATTCGTTCTCCGTTGAATCCCGCGAGTTCGGGTATCTTTACTGTTACGCCGTAAGCGTCTGTAAGAATTTCCTCTGTCATAATTTCGTTGATATCGCCAAAGGCGACGGTTTTGTCGTGTCTGAAAAGAGCCGCCTTGTCCGCGCATAAAAAGGCATGTTCCGGAAAATGGGTAATCATAATGACACCTATGTTTTCGGAGGACATGTTTATAATTTGTTGAAGGACACGTACCGTGTTTTTAAAATCAAGATTGGAAGTGGCTTCATCCATAAGTAGAAGCTTGGGTTCCTGCGCCAGTGACCTTGCAATCAGGACGAGTTGTCTTTCGCCTCCGCTAATCTGCGTATAGATTTTTTCTTTCAAATGGAGGATTCCGAGTTTTTCCATAATCAAGTCACATTTTGCATAATCATGTTTTGAGGGTGTTGAAAATTTGCCCAAATGTGCCGCACGTCCCATAACAACAACTTCTTTTACACAAAAAGGGAATGGCTGAGATTGTGCTTGAGGAACATACGCAATCTGTTGAGCCAGTTTTTTTCTGTCCCACTCGTGTATCTTTTTCCCATTATAAGTAACCTGTCCGGTAATCGGTTTCAAAAACCCCTGTATGGTTTTAAAAAATGTAGTTTTTCCGGCACCGTTGGGGCCGAGAATGCATACCACTTCTCCCGCCGAAACATCAAGGCTGATGCTGCCGGTTGCTTTTTTTTCGCCATATCCGCAGATCAGGTCTGTTACGTTCAAGCTCATAACCATTCGCTCCTTCCGCGATACAATAAATAAATAAAAAAGGGACCGCCTATGATTGCTGTCAGAATACCAAGAGGTATTTCCATCGCCATCAAGCTTCTTGCTACATCGTCAACCAACAGCAGATACGTACCACCAACGAGCATGCTGCAGGGTAAAAGTATTTTGTAATCCGGTCCGACAATCACTCGCGTTAAATGCGGTATGATAAGGCCGACCCAGCCAATGATTCCGCTCACAGAGACCACGGAAGCCGTAATCATCGTTGCACAAATGATAATGATTCTTCTGATTCGCGTTGTATTGACGCCCATCGATTCTGCTTCCTCATCGGAAAAAGAAAGAAGGTTGATTTTCCAACGAAGCAGAAATAAGGGAACCGCACCAATTGCCATTGGAATAATGATAATCAGCAAATCGTTTGCTTTGATGGAAGAAAGGGAGCCCATAAGCCAAAAAGTGATGGCTGGGAGTTTGCTGTAAGGATCGGCAACGTATTTGATCAAAGAGATGCCGGCCTGAAACAATGCGGAAATAACCATTCCGACAAGGACGAGTGTTAAAATCATGTTCCCGCGTTTTCCGACCGCAGAAGCGATGCCACAGGTAAAGGCGACGGCGATGATTCCAAAAACAAATGACAGCGCCTGTACGCCGGCAAGATTCAGGGAGAACAGCAGACCTATGGCTGCACCCATGCCCGCACCGGCCGTTGCGCCAAGAATATCCGGAGAAACCATAGGGTTTCGAAAAACGCCTTGATAGGCGGAGCCAGAGAGGGAAAGTCCGGCGCCAATCAAAAAGGCAGCACAGACGCGGGGACCTCTGATTTTGTAGAAAACGATGTAAGCGTTTGCTTCAAGGTTTGCGGGAACATCAAAAAGCTGTTCATATAACAAAGCAAATATTTTATAAGGCGTCAAAGCGTATCTGCCGAGAAAAAACGAAAGCAGAATGGCAATGATAGCAAGAGCAAGCAGCAGAAGAATTTTAATCCGCAGGGAATTCGTTTTTGTTTCTTTCATTTTGCAGATTATCCTTTCTGCTTTTTTTTTTGCAATTTTAGGTTTGTTGTATCTTGCGCACATTGTCGTGACCATAATTTTTGATAAGGAACGGTTGACATTGCTAAAAAAAGATACTAATATAAAAAAGTCCATAAACTAAAAGTAACTAAACAAAACTAAAACAAACTGAAACAATCATATTGAAATTATATAGTATGGAGTCGGCAGTGTCAATCTTATGTATTAGCTATGTGCTTCGCCGAAGATTGAAATGTATATATGTTATTGATTTGAAAAAAGGAGTAAGAAATGGAAAGAAAAAGTTTGAGACTACTGTCCATGATATTGGCATTGATTATGGTGCTAAGCTTTTCGGCCTGCGGACAAAAAGCACCTGCGGAAACGGAAAAAAACGAAGTTAAGACAGTCATAAATCTCGATGGCACAGAGCTTACCGTTCCGACAAATGTCGAGAAAATAGGGGCTATCTTTGGTCCTGCTTATGAAAAGATAGTACTGCTGGGAGCAGAAGATAAAATTGTATTTGATGGGGATTTCCATATAAACGGATGGCCGTGGTCAAATGTAATCTACAAAAACTTAAATGATGTGCCGGGAATCCTCAATGCACACAGTGAACTCAATGTGGAAGATCTTCTGCAATATGAAGCTGATGTCGTTTTTAATTTTTCAAATCCGGAAACGACGGCTGCTCTCGAAGAAGCGGGAATCAGTGTCGTTCCGATGGCATCAACCAATAAACTGTCTGACATTAAAGATACCGTTGCACTGTATGCGGAAGTAATTGGCGGTGATGCAATCGAAATTTCCGACAGATATTCTGAATACTTTGACGGTGTTGTTGAAAAAATTTCGGCGGTTACAGAGACTATCCCAGAGGCGGATCGGCCGAAGGTTTACATTGCCAACCAGAACATTCTCTGGACTTCCGGTAAAAATTCCGACTTGAACGAACTAATCAAACTGGCCGGAGGCAATCCTGTCGCAAAAGATCTCGAAGGCGGAGGCAAAACAGAAATTACAAAAGAACAGTTTATCGAATGGAATCCGGACTACGTATTTGTAGACCATGCGGGTTCTTCCGGGAATGCCACAGCAGAAGAAGTGATTGATGAAATGCTTGCAGATGCTGAGTTTTCAGGGGTGAATGCCGTTTCAAACGATCAGGTCATTGTTGTTCCCACCGGCGTTTTCTTTTGGGATTCCGGTGTTCAAAAACCGCTTTTCGCTTTGATGATTGCGAAAACACTTTATCCTGAACAGTTCGCAGATGTTGATATCAAAGCAGAACTTATCAGTTTCTATTCGGAATTTTTTCACTATGATTTGACCGATGACGAAGCAGATAGAATTCTCGCGCATCTTGATCCGGCATAAGAAGGAGCATGCAATGGATGCACTTTATACTTCAATCCCGAGATCTGATGCGGTAGCACTTGTTTGTGAAAACCTTCATTTCAAAGCAAAAGAAGAAATGCTCCCCCTCCAGGATGCTGCATTTCGAGTTGCTTCAAGGAATGTGGTATCACAGATTAATCTGCCTGATACCAAATGCAGCCGCTGGGATGGAATTGCCTTCAATTATGATGATTACGCCGCAAGGAATGGCGACCTTTCTGCATGGAGGGAAAACAGCGACTATATTTTTTCGAATACAGGAATAGGGATATTTAATGATAGCTTCGATACGATGGTGAAGATTGAAGACACCGTATTTCAGGGGAAGCAACTGCTAAAGATCATCCAGTCGCAAGTAAAACGAGGTCAGAACATCATTCCGGTAGGCGAAAGAATGTCGGTGGGAGAAGTTTTGGTGGCCAAGGACATGCTTATTATGCCTTCGCATCTGAATCTCATGGCTTCCGGCGGCAACGCCCTTGTTTCGGTCTATGCAAAACCGAAAGTAGCCATCCTTTCCTCGGGCAATGAACTCCTTTCCAATCACGACATTGTGGAAGTAGGACGGACCATAGAGTCCAATTCTTTTTCGATGGCGGCCAAAATAAAAGCGAGGGGCGGTGAAGCTTTTGTTTATCCCATCCTTCCGGATGACCAGTCCGCAATTAAGGCGAGAATCAAGGAAGCTGTTCGTTCCTTTGATGTAGTTGTTCTGGGTGGTGGTTCGGGGAAAGGGCAGCATGACCTTTTGCAGGAATCTTTAGCGGACCTCGGTACGCTGTATTTCTCGGAGGTCGAACATGGCCCGGGGAAACGCACTTGCTTTGCGGTAGTTGACAATACGCCCGTTTTCGGTCTTGTCGGCCCACCGGGGGGAGAGGAACTTACCTTTGATTTTTACGTGTTGCCTGCCTTGGATTCTTGCTTAAATCAGAAACGGCAAACCAGAAAGGTCAGGGCTGTTCTCGACAGCGATCTTCCTCCGCATTTCCGAGTATCCTTTTACTTTACTCTACGAGTCTATGAAAAGGAGGGGCATTACCATGCAGAACCTCTTCTGAACCGAAATTTTGACCGAGCGATTGCCGATTATAATGCTTATCTCTTTGTAACGAAGACCTCGGAAGGCTATAAAAAAGGCGATATCGTAGAAGTCGAGCTCCGAACCTTTTATGAAACGTCCTTGTCATAGAATCAAAAAACAGGAAAGTAGGAGTAAAAGAAAGTTCTGTTACATATCATAAAAATGGGTATCATAATCAAATAGGAAAACGTACCACGTGATTGAATTTTTCATAATTCGACTGATTTCGAAATTATGAATCAGTGAGGAGGTGCAGTGATGCCTGAAAAACATGGAATTGAAACTTTGAACGAACACAAAACAGGAACTCATGGAAAGCTTCCGTTGGCCGATTTTGAGGAACCCATCATCATTGGTAGCGGTTCCGCTGAAGTGCATGTGACCCGGAAACTCTCAAAAGATCCGGACGCACCCAAAAGGTTGAATCGTCATTACCATCTGGGAGATGCCTCGATTCATCGGCCGGAAACGATTGAAAAAGAATTGCACGAGATCGAAAAACACTGGGAAGAATTCGACAGGGAAAATTAGCACAGGGATATAAAAACCCCGAAACCTATGGTTTCGGGGTTTTTCTCTTGTAATGTGAAGAGCGGATATAAAAAGCTTGATTTCGCTCTTGGAATGCACAATGATAACGATGTTGCCGATCAAACCTCAAAATGTCATTTCAACAAGCCGTTTTGGAGTTTGATCGGAGTTGACTTGACACATGAGTAAATTAATTTTTCTAATCCAAAGCAAAGGTTTTTTACTATAATCCAAGACAAAGTTTTTTTACTATAATCCAAGACAAAGTTTTTTTACTATTCACAATGCGGAATACGCGATACGCAATACAGAAAAAAGTGCCCCAAAAAGCAAAAAGTTATCTAAAATGTCGATTATCCCAGACAAAAAGTATAACTTTTTAAAACCGGAAACAAATGGTTCCTTTGCTGAAATTCAAAACCCACGTATTTCAACATTTTCCAGTTCGCATTTTCGCTCCGATTTTTCCCTTCGCGAAAAGTTATCTAAAACAGGCACGGAAAAGCAAAAAAAGTATAACTTTAGGCCTAAAGTTATACTTTTTGCTTTGAATTTTTTCAAATTTAGATAACTTTGAAAAGAGAAATAAGGAAGCTAAAATAAAATTTCGGCAAAAACGTTTGAATTTCAACATCTTCGGACTTCACATTCAAAGAGCTCAGAACATAGGTTTTTAAGAAGTTATCTAAAATACAGTGAGAGTGGGGCATTTTAGATAACTTTCAATGGGAGAGAAGGCTTTTAGATAAATTTCAGTAAAGAAGAAAGGGTTTAGATAACTTTTGATAAGAGGGGACGGTTTTGGGGAGCTTTTTGCAAAAAAACTTCATTCTTGATTTCATATAAATAATAGCGAACTGATTTGCAATCAGGGCTTATTTCGTAGAATGGGCAACCAACACAATGTTGTAATCAGGGCTTATTTCGCAGAGGGGCTCAACATAATAGTAAAAACCCCTAAAATCATTGAAATCAACGTTTCTAGGGGTTTTCGTTTTGGAGGCGACACCCAGATTTGAACTGGGGGTAAAGGTTTTGCAGACCTCTGCCTTACCACTTGGCTATGTCGCCATCTACTTGTACTTGTTAAAATCTCACATTACTTTGTTGCTGATTCGACTCGTGCTTACTTACGTATGTCTGTATACGTGCGTTTCACACTCGCTCATCGCGCCTCGTCCTGTGAAATTTTCCCTGCGTACACGGGTTTTCATTTTTCGTACTACTTTGTTGCTGATTCGACTCGTGTTTACTTACGTATGTCTGTATACGTGCGTTTCACACTCACTCATCGCGCCTCGTCCTGTGAAATTTTCCCTGCGTACACAGGTTTTCAGTTATACCGCGCGCAAGCTGTAGAAAAAACTTGCGCGCAGTGTTATGACTTGGCTAGGGCGGCAGGATTCGAACCTGCGGGTGATGGAGTCAGAGTCCATTGCCTTACCGCTTGGCGACGCCCCAACAAACTTTTTCGTTTGCCTCAAAGTTTTAATGGGGTGGGTAATGGGACTCGAACCCACGCATGCAGGAGCCACAACCCTGTGTCTTAACCACTTGACTATACCCACCATATTAAGAAATTTAATGGCGATCCGGAACGGGCTCGAACCGTCGACCTCCAGCGTGACAGGCTGGCATTCTAACCAACTGAACTACCGGACCGCATAGGTTGAAACGAAAAAAATGGTAGCGGCGAGTGGAGTCGAACCACCGACCTTCCGGGTATGAACCGGACGCTCTGACCAACTAAGCTACACCGCCCCAATTGCTACGACCTAACGGCACGTCGCAACAAAGATATTACCATTCCTCTAAACCGGTGTCAATCCCTTTTTAGGCATTCTGTCGATTTTTCGAGGGAGAAATGTTCTGCACAAAAGCTGCAAAAAGAACAAAGAAAAGAATACCACAGATTGTGTCATGATATCTACTATTTTTTAAATAATTATGCTTGAAAAATAAGGCATCTTATGATATTATTACTGATGTTAAAGAGTGATTCTATTATTCGTCGTTAAAGAGTGGGCAAACCCACTCTTTGATTTTTAAGGCGATTAATAGATTTCTACTGCGATCAGTAGAGTTTCTACGAGCGCGGAGTTGGAGGGATTATTATTGCTGAAAAAGAAGACGACAGAAATCGTGGCGGAATTGCTTGCGCCTTTCTTAAAAGAGGAGGGCTATGAGCTTTACCGTCTTGAATATGTGAAGGAAGCAAAAGATTGGTATCTGCGTGTGTTCATTGAAACATCGCCCAAAGAGCCCGGAGAATGGCCGGGAAATGTCGGCACGGACGATTGTGAAAAGGTCAGCCGCTATCTGAGCGAAAAGATGGACGAACTCGACCCGATTGAACAAAATTATTATCTGGAAGTTTCGTCGCCGGGGATGGATCGCCCCTTACTCAAAGAAAACGATTATATTCGCTACAGAGGTGAACTTGTGGATGTCAAGCTTTATGAAAGCATCAACGGCAAGAAAAGTCTGACGGCAAAGTTGATCGAAATGGGTGAAACCGACCTGAAACTCGAAGACGAAAACGGAAACCTGATTGAAATACCAAAAGAAAAAGTGTCAATTACGCGACTGAGCGTTGTTTTTTAGGAGGATAAGGCTTAATCATGAATAAAGAATTTATCTTAGCAGTGGAAGAATTAGAAAAAGAAAAAGGAATTGCAAAAGATCTTTTGATCGAAGCAATCGAATCCGCTTTGGTGTCCGCATATAAAAAAAATTACGGAACATCACAGAATGTTCGTGTCAATGTGGACCGCGAAACCGGAGACATTGACGTCTTTATGAGAAAAGATGTCGTCGAGGAGGTCTCGGATCCCTTTGCTGAGGTATCCCTTGAGGATGCCAGAGCAATTGATCCCGAATATGAATTGAACGACGTCATTGAATACCAAGTAACGCCAAAGGATTTTGGCCGAATTGCCGCACAAACCGCAAAACAGGTCGTTGTGCAGAGAATCCGCGAGGCCGAAAGAGGCATGATTTATGACGATTATATCAATCGTCAAAGTGAAGTCGTGACGGGCATCATTCACCGAATCAGCAATGACACGGTGTTTATCAATATCGGCAGAACGGAAGGCATCCTTGCTGTAACCGAACAGGTTAGAGGTGAGAGATATGTTGTCAACAGCCGTCTCAAGGTCTTTATCATGGATGTCAAGAAAACGACAAAAGGACCGCAGGTGTATTTGTCAAGATCTCATCCCGGGATGGTAAAAAGATTATTTGAACTTGAAGTTCCTGAGATTCAAGATGGTATCGTGGAAATCCGCAGTATCGCAAGAGAAGCGGGCTCAAGAACAAAAATGGCTGTTTATACAGCAGACGAAAATGTCGATGCGGTCGGAGCTTGTGTCGGATCCAGAGGAAACCGTGTACAGGCAGTCGTCGACGAACTCTTCGACGAAAAAATCGATATCATTACGTGGAGCGACGATCCGAAAGAACTGATTAGCAATGCGCTTTCTCCGGCGAAGGTCGAGCAAGTCATTATAAACGATGATGGAAAGTCGGCTACCGTTATTGTTCCGGATTATCAATTATCCTTGGCAATCGGCAAGGAAGGCCAAAATGTCCGTCTTGCTGCAAAGCTTTGCGGATGGAAGATTGATATCAAGAGCCACACCCAGTATTACCCTGAATATGAGGAAGCTGAGGTTGCAGAAGACGAATACATCGACGAAGAAGCTCTTGAAATCGAAGAAGTTGCTGAAGTTGAAGAAGAAACCATTGAAACGGAAGCAACGACAGAAGAAGATGTTGATTCCGCGGAATAAGAGGTTAGATCGATGAAAACCAAAAAAATACCGATGCGCCGCTGTGTGGGCTGCATGGAATCAAAACCAAAAAAAGAATTGATCCGGGTCACAGCCGGTGAATCCGGTGAGATTGCGATCGATCCTACGGGAAAAGCAAACGGAAGAGGCGTGTATCTATGCCCGAATCTTGATTGCTTTGCGACTGCGAAAAAACGAAAAGCCCTTTCACGAGGCCTTGAAGTAGAGATTACAGAGCAACAGTATGATCGATTATACCAGGAGCTGACACAATATGCGGCAAAAAATTCATAGCTATATAGGTTTTGCGAAGAGATCCAGGGACTTGGTGTCAGGCTTCACCGGCTGTGTCAACAACATGGAGAAGGGGAAAATCAACTTACTCCTTATCGCTTCGGACACAGCAGAAAGCACAATGGAAAAGTTGCTGCGGGCTGCGGAAACCAGCAAAACGCCATTTCGTATTTGCCTTACACAAGATATCCTTTCGGAAATGGCGGGATCACCGGGAAGAGGAGTCTTCGGAATTACCAATAAAAGCTTGGCGGGAGCCATATTGCACGAGATAGATCAGGATGGACCGGATGCGTTGGAGCAAGAAGGCCTGAATGTTTAAAAAAGGAACGATGGAGGTTTGCTTATGTCGAAAAAAGTATATGAAATAGCAAAAGGGCTGGAAATGGATAGCAAGGAATTGCTGGAAAAGATCAACGCGATGGGGATCGAAGCAAAGACCCATAACAGCGTACTTTCCGACATCGATGCAACGTCGGTCGAGAATATGATCCACCACAATCGAAAAAAAGCTGCTGAGACAAAAATTGTCATGGCGGCTCCCAGTGTTGCCGGAAAAACCCATGTCGAAGATACGGAAGTAAGAATCGCGGTAAAACAGGCGACCATGCCTTCCTTCAAACCAAAAGAAAAAGTGGAGCAAAAGCCGCGAACGGAACAGCCGAAACCCGAGCGTTTGGCAACTCCGCCGGTGGGAAAACCGCTTCCAAAATCAACTATGGCGCAGCCTCCGGTCGGAACTCCGATGTTAAAATCGGCATCACAGCAACCGGTGCATGAAAACAAAGATGCGGCAGAAGCAGTTGCGACTGCACAGCCGGTTGAGCAAAATACAATCGTACAAACTCCAATCGTGCAAAGTCCGATCAAAGACGAAGCAAACAAAATCGAAACCCCGGCACAGGAAACAGCAGCAAAGCCAGAAGTAGTAGCAAAGCCGGAAGCACCAAAAGCTGAGGCAGTAAAGCCGGCTGCTCCTGTTTCTCATGATAACAATAGGCCCCAAAGACCCGAAGGCAGAGAGCAATCAACAGCTCCGAGAACTCAGGATCAACAATCGAGACCTCCTCAGAATAGAGATCAGCAGTCAAGACCTCCACAAAATAGGGATCAACAATCGAGACCTCCCTATAATCCGGACAACAGAGGGCCAAGACCGCCTTATAATCCTGACAGCAGAGGTCCGAGACCTCCCTATAATCCGGACAACAGAGGTCCGAGACCACAAGGACAAGGTGGTCCTCAAGGACAAAGCCAGGGCAACAGACCTTATGTTCCAAAACCCAAAGCGGACACTCCTGATCTTGCAGCGGTAGCACTCACAAAACCCGGAGCTGCGCCTGCAAAAAAAGCGAAGCCAAAAACGGATGTTAAAAATGATCGTTTCGATGGCAACAAACCCCCGGTAAAAACGGGTGGACCAACAGGACTCAGAAACATGGCAAAACCGGCCATGAAAAAAGCACACAAAAAGAAATACCAAAAACCGGAGGAAGAAGAACCAAAAATCAATGTTGAAGAACTTGCTCCCGGCACAAAAATAGTAAATGTACCAATCACAGTCAAAGGACTTTCCGAGCAAATCGAAAGAAGTACCTCGGACATCATCATGGCTTTGATGAAACTTGGAATTATGGCAAACGTCAACCAAAACATCGATGAAGATACCGCCGTCCTCGTTGGAGAAGAACTCGGCATGGTTATCGTCGTAGACAAGGTTGAAGAAGAGGTCGTAGAAGAAGGTCTTGAAACGTTTGACGACAAAGAAGAAGATCTCGTAGCGAGACCGCCGATTATCACCGTAATGGGACATGTCGATCACGGTAAGACTTCGCTTCTTGATGCGATTCGTAAGACCAGCGTTACGACAACAGAATCCGGAGGAATCACACAGCATATCGGAGCGTCCGAAGTCACAATCAACGGACAAAAGATTGTATTCCTTGATACACCGGGTCATGAAGCGTTCACGACGATGCGTGCCAGAGGTGCGCATGTAACAGATATCGCGGTACTTGTCGTTGCTGCGGACGATGGCGTTATGCCACAGACCGTAGAGTCGATCAGCCACGCAAAAGCCGCCGGCGTTCCTATTATCGTTGCTATCAACAAAATGGACAAGCCGGATGCGAATCCCGAAAGAGTTAAGCAAGAACTCACAGAGCACGGAATCCTTGTTGAGGATTGGGGCGGAGATACTATCAGCGTTCCTGTTTCGGCAAAATCCGGAGAAGGCATCGTGACCCTGCTTGAAATGATACTGCTTCAGGCAGAAGTTCTCGAACTCAAGGCGAACCCGAACCGTCTGGCGATGGGTACCGTCATTGAAGCTCGTTTGGACAAAAACAAAGGACCGGTAGCAACGCTACTTGTACTGAACGGAACCTTGCAGGCAGGAATGTCAGTCGTTGCTGGTACTTCTTGCGGAAGAATCCGTGCGATGACAAACTTCAAAGGCGGAAACATTAAAAAAGCAGGTCCGGCAACTGCGGTTGAAATTACAGGTTTGACGGAGGTTCCGGAAGCGGGAGACGAATTCCACGCAACCAAGGATGACCGTCTTGCGAGAGAAATTGCAGAACAGAGAAGAATCAAGGTCAGAGAAGAAGTGATGCAGCGTAATTCCAGCATCACCTTAGAGCAGCTGTTCAGCCAGATTCAAGAGGGCGAAGTAAAAGAACTTAACCTGATTGTCAAAGCTGACGTAATGGGTTCTGTCGGTGCATTGATTCAATCTCTCGAAAAGCTGCAAAATGAAAACGTCAAAGTGCGTATCATCCATTCCGGAGTAGGCACCGTGACAGAATCGGACATCATGCTTGCGAGCACTTCAAACGCAATCATCATCGGATTCAACATTAGACCGAGCACCAACATTACGGCGCTTGCAGACAGAGAAAAAGTAGAAATACGTACGTATAGAGTCATTTACGAGATCATCAATGAAATCGAAGCAGCGCTCAAGGGCATGCTTGATCCGATTTTTAAAGAAGTTGTTCTCGGAAAGGCAGAAATCAGAAACACCTTTAAGGTGCCCGGCGCCGGCATGGTTGCGGGTGTCTATATCCTCGAAGGTAAAATGATTAGAAATGCGGAAATGAGACTTGTTCGTGACGGCATCGTCATCCACGAAGGAAAAATATCTTCCCTCAGAAGATTTAAAGAGGACGCAAAGGAAGTGGCTCAAGGCTACGAATGCGGCGTGGGAATCGACAATTTCAATGACGTTAAAGAAAACGATATTATCGAAGCGTTCAAGATGGAAGAAATCGAACGTAAATAATCGAAAGGGACTATAATGGGCAAAAGTTACAGACCGGAACGACTCGGAGAAGAAATCAGGCGTTTGATCAGTGAATTGATTCTGCGCGAGCTCAATGACCCGAGATTATCGGGAATCGTGAGCATCTCAAATGTTGATGTCACCGGTGATTATAGCTTCGCGACCGTTTATATCAGTTTGCTCGGAGCATCTACTTCTGAGGAAGCGGACGAAGAAAACAAAAAAGATGTTTTAGCTGCATTTCAGAGTGCAAAGGGTTATATCAAAAAGGAAATCGGCAGAAAAATCAAGTTGCATCACGTCCCGGAACTGTTGTTTCGGATTGACACTTCTATGGAATATGGAAGGCACATTTCGCACGTGATCGCAGAGCTTGGTATTACTCATTCAGACGAAACGGAAGAAGCGGAGCATGACGAAGAAACAAAAGAGTGAGATCCTTTCACTGCTAAAAGCATCAAAGACGATCCTTCTATTCCCACACGTACAGATGGATGGTGATTCCTTTGGATCATCGCTCGCACTTTGTCGCGCCTTGCGAAAAGAAGGAAAAATCGTATACATCCTCTTAGAAGAAAACATCCCCAAAAACCTCGCATTTTTGTGCGGAGCAAATTGTGAGGATGATTGCAGTGAATACTGTGTGGAGCATATTGACCTTCCGGAAGCGCCTGATTTTTGTCTTGCAATCGATTGCAGTGACCGAGGAAGGCTCGAAAGCAGAACGGAGTTGTTTTTTAGCGGAAAAAAGACCGGCTCTATCGACCATCATGTGACCCATGAGGTATTTGCGGACCACACCTTTGTCAACAAAGATGCGGCAGCAACAGGAGAAATCATCTATCAGGTCTTAAAAGAGATGGGGCTTAGCATCGATAAAATGACGGCCGAAGCGCTTTACGTTGCTATCGTTACAGACACCGGTAATTTCCAATATTCCAACACAACGAAAAATACACATTTGGTTATCACCGAGTTATATGACTGCGGAATCGATCATACCGAAATCGCGGTCAAACTATATCAAAATATGCGCCCCGAAAAAGTCAAACTGACCGGAATTGCTTTGGCCGGAATGGAATTTTTTTCGGAGGGAAAAGCTTGTATCACTTTGATTACGCAGGACGACTTTAAACGCAGCGGAGCATTTTTCAATGAATCCGAAGGCATTGTTGAGCAACTGCGAAACATCAGTGGCGTCGAGATTTCCATTGTCTTGAAAGAAGACAAGGACAAACTCAAAGTCAAAGTCGGATTGCGTGCAAAGAAAGAGGCGAATGTTGCCTTGATTTCACAGGTGTTCGGCGGCGGCGGTCACGAAAAGGCGGCAGGCTGTACAATCGAAGGAAGTATCGAAGAAGCGAGAATAAAAATCATGGAAGCTGCCGTAAAGGAGCTTGCCAGGATATCGGGTAAATAAATGGGACATTTAGGAGTAATAAATTTTCTGAAGCCGGCAGGCATGACTTCGCACGATGCGGTGTATATGCTCCGAAGGCTTACTGGAGAAAAAAGGATTGGTCATACAGGGACTTTGGATCCGATGGCAGTAGGAGTTTTACCTCTTTGCATCGGAAATGCCACAAGGATTATTGACTATCTTGATTTGGATCAAAAAGAATATCGCTGTGAATTGCTCCTCGGGATTGAAACGGACACTTGGGATATCTGGGGAAAAGAGCTTTCCGATGAACGAAGCAAGTGCCAAAAGATAACACAAGCGGATATCGAAGCTTTGTTGCCTTCTTTTCGCGGTGATCTTTTCCAAACCCCTCCGGGCTATTCGGCAATCAAAATTAACGGCAAGCATTTGTATGAGTATGCGAGGATGGATCAAGTAATCGAAGTCGAAAAACGACCCGTGACGATTCATAAAATCGAATTACTAAACTATGATCAAACTGCAGGTCGTGCAATTATAGATGTGAGATGCTCCAAAGGCACTTATATCAGAAGCATTTGTCATGATATTGGACAGGCCTTGGGCTGCGGCGCAACGATGAGCTTTCTTGCGCGTACGGCGACGGGTGCTTTTCGCATCGAAGAAGCAGTCAGTGCAGAAGAATTAAAAGAAAACTGGGAGCCCCATCTATTACCCATTGATTACCCGCTTGCGAATCTTGGGGCAATCGAAATCCCCGAACGCAGGCTCCCTTGGTTTTCAAACGGCGGATCTCTTAGGCTCAATGAAATAGAGATTACGAGAAAACCAAACATTGAGGATATGACAAGCCATATCAGGGTGCGAGAGGGACTTGATCGCGCGTACTGTGCGTATTGCGAATCAAACTTTCTCGGAGTCATGATATATAATAAGGAAGAGAAGCTTTTTTTAGCAGATAAGGTGCTTTGTAGATGATCAGCTATTTTTCACTGGACGAAATTGATAAAATCGGAGAAACCGTGATCGCCCTCGGCAACTTTGACGGGGTGCACAAAGGGCATCAGGAATTGATTCGAAGAATGGTAAACACTGCGCTTTCCGCAAATCTGAAAAGTGCTGTTTTTACGTTCAGCAATCACCCAAAAAATGTCGTTACCGGCGAAAGCACGGTCAAAAATATATTGTATAAGGACGAGAAAATTAAGATCCTTGCAGATCTTGGCGTTGACTATCTTGTTTCTGTCGATTTTGATCACACGATTGAAACCATGGAAGCAGAAGACTTCATAAAAAACATACTTGTAAAAAAACTCAAGATGAAAGAGGCTTTCTGCGGGTTTAATTATCGCTTCGCGCACAAGGGGAGTGGCAGTCCCGAAACACTCATGAAAATCGGTCTTGCTGAGGGCTTTGGCCTGCACGTTCTTGAACCATACATGGTGCGCGGACAGATTGTCAGCAGTTCGGTCATCCGTAACCATATTGCAAGCGGAGAGGTCGACCGTTGCTTGTCACTTATGGGCAGGTATTACAGCACGAGAGGCACCGTTGTTATGGGGAATCGTCTGGGAAGAACTATCGGATTCCCAACTTCGAATATTACGATCGACGAAGAGATGGTCACGCCCGCAAATGGCGTGTATATCACGTTTTGCAGCCACAACAGCATACGCTATCCGAGCGTTACGAACGTAGGATTGAAACCCACCGTAAAAGGCGGAGTTAAGGTCAAAAACATGGAAACACATATCTTTGATTTCAATAAAGACATCTATGGCAAGGAGATCCGCGTCGAGTTTTTGGAGAAAATCAGGGACGAATTTGAGTTCGAAAGCATGGAGGTTTTGGCGGCCCAGATCAAGAAGGATTGCTTGACAGCGGCGGCTTACCATGGTATCATAAACCGTCAATGAAGTACCTTTTGCTTTGTGTTGCGCTTCTCCGGCGGACATACGGCTTAAGGCGAATAGTAAAAAGGAGATAATACAATGATTGATCAAACACAAAAGGCTGACATTATCAAGGATTATATGACTCATGAGGGTGACACAGGTTCCCCGGAAGTACAGGTAGCAATCCTGACTTTCAGAATCAACGATCTGAATGAGCATTTAAAAATCCACAAGAAAGACCACCACTCCAGAAGAGGACTTCTGAAAATGGTAGGACAAAGAAGAAACTTGCTCAACTACCTTAAGAACAAGGACGTTGACAGATACAGAACTCTCATCGCTCGTTTGGGATTGAGAAAATAACGGGAACAAAAAGACGGGGGTTCATCCCCCGTCTTTATTCCATAATCGGGTGTGGGGTCAGGCTTGAGAAATTAGCTTATTCACGGAGTAGGTTAACTTGTCAAGCCGGCCCGATTGCAAACAGAACATGTAGAATCGGAGGTAATTCAATGAGATTCACAGATTACAAAACTTACCGTACTGCCATTGGTGGCAGACTCTTTCAGGTTGAAATCGGAAAAGTCTGCGAACTGGCAAACGGTGCCGCAACCTTGCGTTACGGCGATACCGTCGTCAATGTGACGGCAACCGCTTCCAAATCACCGCGTGCGGACATCGATTTTTTCCCGCTGTCCTGCGACTATGAAGAAAAAATGTATGCTGCCGGAAAAATCCCGGGAGGATTCATCAAAAGAGAAGGCAGACCTTCCGAAAAAGCGATTTTAAGCTCGCGTCTTATGGACCGCCCGCTCAGACCGCTTTTCCCCAAAGGATTTTATAATGACGTTCAGGTCGTCGCTTCCGTTCTTTGCGTCGATCATGACTGTTCTTCGGAAATCGTCGCTATGCTCGGTTCTTCCATCGCGCTTTCGATTTCGGATATTCCGTTCGAAGGTCCGACGGCTTCTGTTCTTGTTGGACGCATTGACGGCAGATATGTCATCAACCCGACACTGGCGGAGAGACAAGTCAGCGACATGCATCTTGTTGTATCGGGTACAAAAGACGCCATCATGATGGTCGAAGCAGGCGCAAAAGAAGTATCCGAAGAAGTGATGCTTGAGGGTATCCTCTTTGCTCACGAAGAAATCAAAGTCCTCATCGAGTTTATCGAAGAGATTGTTGCCGAAGTTGGAAAACCCAAGCAACAGCCGGCTCTTTACAAAGTCGCGCCGGAAATCGATGAAGCAGTCAAAGCCTTTGCTACTGACAAAATGCGTGCTGCAATCCAGACTTATGACAAGCAGGAACGCTTAGACAATATGGACGCCGTTGAAAAGGAAACGAAAGAGCATTTCGCAGAAATCTTCCCGACCAATGGAAAAGACATCGGAAGCGTTCTTTATTCAATCACAAAAGAACAGGTCAGAAACATGATTTTAAACGAAGGCATTCGCCCGGACAACAGAAAAGGCGACGAGATTCGTCCGGTCTGGTGCGAAACAGGCTTCCTTCCGAGAACACATGGTACAGGACTTTTCAAGAGAGGCCAAACACAGGTACTTTCAATCGCCACTCTCGGAACACTCGGAGAAGGACAGACCATCGACGGAATCAGCGAAGAAACAGAAAAAAGATATATGCATCATTATAACTTCCCTCCGTACAGCGTAGGAGAAGCAAAACCGATGAGAAGCGCCGGAAGACGCGAAATCGGACATGGCGCATTAGCAGAACGTGCTTTGATTCCTGTCCTTCCGTCGCCCGAAGAATTCCCGTATGCGATTCGCGTCGTGTCTGAGGTTCTTTCTTCCAACGGAAGCACCAGCCAGGGTTCTGTTTGCGGAAGCACACTTGCCCTCATGGATGCAGGCGTTCCCATCAAAGCACCGGTTGCCGGTATTGCGATGGGTCTGATTAAGACGGATGACAAAGTTGCCATTTTGTCCGACATCCAAGGAATGGAAGATTTCCTTGGCGACATGGACTTCAAAGTAGCAGGAACGAAAAACGGAATCACCGCGATTCAGATGGATATTAAGATCCACGGATTATCAAAAGAGATTCTGCAGGCTGCCCTTAAGCAAGCGCACGAAGGCAGAATGCACATCATGGACGTCATGATGGAAGAAATCGCGACGCCGAGAACTGAACTTTCGCCGTATGCGCCGAGAATCATCACGATGAACATTGACCCGGACAAGATTCGTGTCGTCATCGGTAAAGGCGGAAGCACAATCAACAGAATCGTAAGTGAAACAGGTGTTAAAATCGACATCGATGACAATGGAACAGTACGGATTGCTTCTCCTGATATGGATAGCGCAATGGCTGCTCAGAAACAGATCGATGCGTTAGTCAGAGATATTGAAGTCGGTGAGGTTTATGACGGAATCGTCACAAGAATTATGGCATTCGGCGCATTCGTTGAATTGCTGCCCGGCAAAGAAGGCCTCCTACACATCTCCAAGATGGCGAAGGAAAGAGTGGAAAAGGTAGAAGACGTATTCAAAGTCGGAGATCCTGTCACTGTAAAAGTAACAGAAATCGACGCACAGAATCGTATCAATCTCTCCAGAAAAGAACTTCTGTAGCCCAGCAAACCGCTGACGGTGTGAAGCACGGATGCAAACATCCATTAGAAAACGGCGGTCCTTCCCAAATAGTTGGACCGCTTTTCTGTTTGTGTCAAACTATTTGGGTATTATATACTGATACCCTCCCCCAATCCATGCCCCCCGGCAATCAGTGATTCGAATAATAAAGGAGAACATGGACCCTATGATAAAGAAAAAAACATTGCAAAATGGTACAAGAATAATATTAGAAAAGATTCCTTCCGTTCAATCGGTTTCCGTTGGGATCTGGGTCAGAGCGGGATCCATTGACGAAAAACCAGAGAATCTTGGCATATCGCACTTGATTGAGCATATGCTCTTTAAAGGAACTGAAAAAAGAACTTCAAAGCAGATTGCAGAAGACCTCGATCGCATCGGTGTTCACAGCAATGCGTTTACTAGCAAGGAGTGTACCTGCTATTACGTCAAGACGCTCGAAAGCAATGTAGAAAAAGCTTGCGAGATTCTGACCGATATGTTTATGAATTCAACGTTCGATGTGACCGAATTCGAAAAAGAAAAAGCAGTCATTTTTGAAGAAATCAAAATGATAGAAGATTCTCCCGAAGACGATGCGCATGATCAGCTGACCGAAATGGTCTTTCGCGGTACTCCGCTCGAAAGTCCTATTATCGGAACGACAGAGACTCTTTCTTCCATCGACCGCGATATGGTTGTCAACTATTTGCATGAGCAATATAGCGCAGACAGCATTGTTGTTTCTGTTGCCGGCAGTTTCGATGAAGACAAAATCTGTGAACTCTTTGAAAAGGCACTGATTAACTTAAAACCGGATAAAACAAAAAAACAGGCAGGAAGCGCGATTTACGTTCCCGAATATCGGAGCAAGGTAAAAGAAGTAGAGCAATCCCATCTTTGTTTCGGAATCAAATCCGTACCGCACGAAGACGAACTCTATTACACGATGGTTCTTTTGAACAGCATCGTCGGAGGAAGCATGAGCTCGAGACTTTTCCAGAACATTCGTGAGGAAAAGGGCTTGGCTTATTCGGTGTATTCGAGTGTGCAGGCTTATGTAGCGGATGGAATTTTTAGCATTTATGCAGGTGTCAGCCACGAAAAAGTAAAGGACACAATCGCTGCCGTTTCCGAAGAACTTCGTGCACTAAAAACGAGCGGAGTGACTTTAGATGAGCTTGAAATTGCAAAAGAACAATTCAAAAGCAGTTACGCTTTTAGCCAAGAAAACGTCAGCAGCCGTATGTTCTCGAACGGCAAAAATCTACTCTTGCGCGGCAATTACATGACGCCCAAAGAAGTCATCGGTAAAGTCGATGCGGTAGATATGGATAAAATGACGCAGGCGTTCCAAAAGATCATTGATCTTGACCAATACTGCGGTATTGTAATCGGAAACAAAGAACACGATCTTAAAGACTATGTGAAAGGGATTTAACGATGCTCATTAAAATAACGACCCTTTCTGAAGAGCTTCCCGCTTATGAAACAGAAGGTTCGGCAGGCATGGATCTGAGAGCCTTACTTGAAGAACCGCTGACGATAAAACCGGGAAAACGAGCTCTCGTACCGACCGGACTTGCCATCGAATTACCGAGAGGCTTTGAAGCTCAGATTCGTGCGAGAAGCGGACTTGCCGTAAAACATGGAATCGGTCTCGTCAATGGGATTGGAACGATTGACAGCGATTATCGCGGTGAAATCAAGATTGCACTCATCAATTGGGGCGAAGAAGATTTTATCATCAATGACAAAGATCGTATTGCGCAGCTTGTTGTATCAAAATATGAGACCGTAGCATGGCAAAAAGTTGAATCCCTGAGCGAGAGCGACAGAGGAAACGGCGGGTTTGGGCATACAGGGAAAGAGTGAACTCGGATCCTCTGAAATGAGAGGAAGGAGAAAGCATGATACTTCGCGAACAGATAGAAGCAAGAGAACAGCAAATATTGTCGCCTTATGCGACCAAAGCGGTAGATACCCTCGGTAGAGAAGTGCAGGAAGAAAAATGTCCCTTTCGGACTGAGTTTCAAAGGGATCGGGATCGAATCGTTCATTCAAAGGCCTTTCGGCGTTTGATGCATAAAACACAGGTTTTTTTGGCCCCCGAAGGGGATCATTACCGAACCAGACTCACGCATACCTTGGAAGTGGCACAGATTGCACGGACGGTCGCAAGAGGGCTGGCCCTCAATGAAGACCTGACCGAAGCAATCGCGATGGGACATGACCTTGGACATACACCGTTTGGACACAACGGAGAAGAAAGCCTGAACGAAAGACATGAGTGGGGCTTCAAACATAATGAACAAAGCCTTCGTGTGGTCGAATTCCTTGAGATTTCGTCTGAACGCCAAGGAATGAACCTGAC
>JAQUUY010000090.1 GCA_028693645.1 Eubacteriales bacterium
CCTTCCGGGCGAAAGCTGCCGTCCGGATAGCCGGAAAGCGCTCCGGTGGCGTAGGATTTTATAATGGCGGTGTCGTTCTTTGTTCCGCTTGTTACATCGTTAATCTTTCCCATGAGGGTGTCATAGTTTCCGTAGTTTTCGGTTTTGATTTCGCTTCGCATCAATGCTGCAAGGATCAGCGCCATATCTCCCCTCGGAATAGCCTGCCCCAGTTGGGCTTCTGTGATATCGTAGGGGGTGTAATAATTGCAGTTTAGTCCGCATTCGTAGTATTTTTGCGCCCAGTGTCTGCCGGGGTCTGCTGTAGAGTCGCTTCCCACAGCGTGGGTCATGGTAGTGGCCATGCGGATAAATTCTCCATAGGTCACCGTGCCGTTTGGCTGAAAGCTTCCATCCGGATAGCCTGCGAGGATGCCTTCGTAGCTCATCATCCGTACTGCCGGTTCTGCCCAGTGTTCGGCGGGAAGATCCGTATATTTGATGGCATAATACAGGGGGCCAAGGACCACTTCTGTATTAGTGGTGGTTGTTGTGGTTGTGGTCGTTCCGGCATAGGCCGGAGTCACGGTTGCGGTTAGGATTATAACAAGGGTTAAGATTAGGCTGCTTAATTTCTTCACGTTAGTCCCTCCTTTTTTATTGCCGAAAATTTCGGCAATTCAAGTGTGTCTATTTAAAATTCATAATGTGTCCACATGCTGATGATCTTTACGGTCTTATCTTCGTTTATGATTTCATAAACTATTCGATGTTTAATATTTATTCTTCGGGAGTATGCGCCCTGCAAATCGCCCCGTAGCTTCTCATAATTCGGGGGAGCCTGATATGGATTCTCCTTTAGTATCTCAATAAGATATTTTGCTTTATCATTCAGTTTTGCTACTTTCAGCAGTTCGATATCTTGAACCGCTTTTTTCGTAAAGAAAATGCCATACATTACAGCTCTACCTCATCATAAGGCACACATTCGGAAATGGGAGTATTGAGCCCTTCTACAAGCCTTTCCTTCATTCCGGGTACGGAAGTCAAATAAAGTGTTTCCATAAGACCGTTATAATCCTGTTCGCTTAAGATTATTACGTTCCCCTTTTTTGTATTAACGTTGATAACGTCATTGTAATCAAGTGTTGAATTTAAGTATTCAAATAGATTTTTCCTTAAATTAGTTGCGTTTGTATTTAACATTTTTGTAGCCCTCCTTTTATATGTACATTATGGCGTACAGAAAGGATATTGTCAAGACTATGCGTACATTATAACGTACATATATGCAATTGCATTTTAGGAAACGTCTGCCTCCCTCGAATGACCTGAATAATAATATAATCCTTCTCATCCAAAATTCTAACTTCATGACAAAACGCCCTATGAAGCTGGGCATGAGCTTTTCCTCTATATTTTGTTTTCAAGGTTCGCCACCCTGCCCTGCTTCTGTTTCCATTTTATTCCATAATACTCTCCGCGTTGTTGGTTCGTCAACATATTTTGCTTTTATTTCTATCATTTACCATTCTTTGCCTCGTTTCTGCACTTTCCCCCTTTCTTGAATTTCTGGGCATTAGGATTAAAATTGCTGTTTTAGGACGGATGTTAGACTTTCGAACTTTTTTCAGACAAATAAAAAAGCTGCTTTCTTTGTTATTCCGTCAACATTGCTGAAAGCGCTATTTCCTACATAATAAAAAACAGGATTAGCCTCAGCCCTCCTGTCTTTGTGGTATCCCAACATTCCTCAGTATAGGTCGTTTCTCTTCGGAATATCAACCTTTAAAATGCTTTTCAAAAATATGTCTGCTCTTTCTTTTGATTTCTTCGGGAGTTCGTTATATAGTTTTTCAAATTCTTTTTCGCTAATATACGGGAATAGTTGTTTGATGCTTTCTTGGTCTTTAATCCGCTTTTCACTGCGGTTTTGATTGATAATAATTTTGTGCAAAAGATAGGCTTCCGGAGTAGGTACGCTTATTTCAAAGGTCAGAATTTTTGCGGTTAGCGTATTTTCTGATAGTATGCTTAGATGCCGTAAGGCCTGTGCATTAACCCCGATATTTGTCGGAATAACAGGATCAAGGCCGCTGCCTTTTTGCTCTATCAAAAATTCCACTTCTAAGTTTTCTTCCAGCATGTATATTTTAGAAGTGTTTTGAAGGGGATCTTGTCTCACGATAAAACCATTTTCGTTGGCGGCCTTCGGCAGACTGATTTTTTCTTTTGGCTGCATTTTATTTTTTATAAGGAGATCTACATCCAATGTTCTTATGCTTGGAGTATAGCCTTTTAGCATTCCGCTTTGCTGATATATATATTCAGCCCAAGAGCCTATGACCACAACATATTTCAGGAAATCATTCTCTTGCAAAAACTTTATAAACCGAAGAAAACCATTATAATTTGTCTTCATGTTTTAATGCCCTTTCCAACAGCTTTTGATCTGCTTCCACTCGCAGGATGGCCTTTTGCAGTTCTTTCCTTCGCTCCAAGCTCTTTTCCAAATCGGCAAGCTCAGCTTTTTTGACATAACGGCTCTTAATCTTCTCCCCATCGCGCCATTGGAGATAAGGCTGCGCCTTTCCTTTGATTTTTTTATAGGTTAAGCTGCCTTTGGGCAAAAGAGAAAGTTCTTCCCGGTAGATGGCAGAAAGTTGCGTGGCTCGATTCCATTCTTCTCTTAACACATCGTTGAGTATGCCCATTTCTCTTAGCCCCCCTTTTTTTACATCCATTGTACATTATTATAACCAACATTTCAACAAACAAACTCGTTTTGTTGGTTATTCTGCAATTTCTTATGTTTTATTATGTTTCTCTGCTTTTCCCTGCTTTTCCCATTGTTATAAGGCAATAATTCTGCTATAATAGCGTTTGTTGTTTTTTCAAAAAAGTATCCTCTTCGTGAGTAAAGTGAGGTGGCGTAATGGTAGGTTTCGATTCGGCAAAATATATCGAGGAACAGTCAAAATACATAATGGAAAGAATTAATTGCAGTAAGTGCGAGCGCCTCTATTTGGAGTTTGGTGGGAAATTGGTCCACGATAAACATGCGATGCGGGTCCTGCCCGGTTTCGATGAAAACGCCAAGATTAAGGTTTTAAGCAAACTAAAGGATCAAGCCGAAATTATTATCTGCATTTTCGCAGGTGACATTACGACAAATAAAACACGTGCCGACTTTGGAATCACTTACGATCTCGAAGTACTTCGCTTGATTGATACGTTTCGGAAATATGAACTTCCCATCAATAGCGTAGTCATAACGCGTTATCAGGATCATCCGGCAGTCAACGTTTTTATCAACAAGTTGAATCGTCGCGGCATCAAAACCTACAAGCATTATTTCACCAAGGGTTATCCTACCGACGTCGAAACAATCGTCAGCAGTGAAGGTTACGGAGTGAATCCCTACATTGAGGTCACGAAACCTCTCGTCATTGTGAATGGCCCCGGCCCCGGCAGCGGCAAACTCGCGACTTGTCTTTCCCAGCTTTATCACGAGAATCTTCGCGGTCGAAAGATCCGATATGCAAAATATGAAACGTTCCCTATCTGGAATCTCCCCTTGAAGCATCCCGTCAATTTGGCCTATGAAGCGGCCACGGTCGACTTACGCGATGTGAATATGATTGATTCTTTTTATCTTGAATCCCGCGGCGAATCCGCCGTCAACTATAATCGCGACATGGAAGTTTTTCCGGTTGTCAGACGAATCATCGAAAAAATTACCGGCGAACAATCGGAATATCTTTCCCCGACCGATATGGGCGTGAACCGCGTTGGTTTCAGCATCATCGACGACGGAATTTGTCGCGAAGCTGCCTGCCAGGAAATCATTCGTCGCTACCTCATTTCACTTTGCGACTACAAAAAAGGTCTGATTAACGAAGATGCGGTCGATAAGAGCAAGCTGCTTATGGACGAATTGAGTTTGAAAGTGGAGGACCGAAAGGTTGTCAAGCCGGCTCGCGAATACCTTGAGTACAAGCGCTCCCTGGATTCAAAATACGAAAATGTTGTCGTTATGGCCTTGGCTCTTCCTGACGGAACGTTCGTCACGGGCAGAAGTTCGCGCAGAATGGTTGCTTCGGCGGCGGCTGTGCTGAATGCGATTAAGGCACTTTCCGGCCAATCCGATGAGCTTCACTTGATTTCTCCGGCTGTTTTGCAAACAATACAAAAATTGAAAACCGATATCCTCGGGCACGAAAAAACTTCTTTGAACTGTGAAGAAATTTTGTCGGCACTCACCATTTCGGCGGCGACGAATCCTTCTGCGCAAGCCGCAGTCGAAACCTTGTTGAAACTCAAGGGTTGCAAGGCCCATTGCACCGCAATTCTAAGTGACCGCGATGAGCAAACATTAAAAGATCTTGGCATTGAAGCAACAAGCGACCCCGAATTCCAGACAAATAACTTGTATTTCAATTAGCTGCTTCAGCGGATTATGATAAAAAAGCGAGAAAAAGCCGTCGACGGTAGGATTATCCTGGATCATGTTAAATGTTGTGGTGGCGCTCAAGTAAAACAAAATAAAGATACGAACAAATAAGAAGAAGAAACTTAAGATAAAGAAGAAGCATAATAAAAGCGAGTTTTTGTAGGATTACCCTGCAGTTGCTCGCTTTTTCTTTTTTATGCGGTTTGTAGGTGTTACGAAGCATAAGCATTCAAGCGTCCAAAAGAAATGCATTTACAATACTATGAATTGTCTGGACATCGATAGCGCCGCTTTCATCATCATAGGTCGTAATCAAATTACGCCAAGGCAAAATTCCATTTTTCCTATAGTCAAAAAGTTTTCTTGCAGCACCGGCTTCATAGCCCTCATCGTTCATCATGCCAAAATGCTCCCAATAAAAGATCTTGCGGTCTTTGGGCCTCAAAATAGTGAAGTCGGGATAATATGTCTGCTGCGGTAAATTTAATGCTGCTTCGTAGCGAAACGGCAATCCACTTGCTTCCAATGTTCCGGCAATGATAACTTCCGATTTCGAACGCACTTTCCGGCCTCCGAGGGTGATGTGAAGAAGGCTTTCCGGGTATAGCTCATTACTTTTGAAAGGTTCTTCCATCCAAGTAATAAAATCATCCTCAACCAAGGGTTCCGCATCAAGCAATCCTACTTTCATCGGCACGATACGATATGCTGCCTTCATACTCTCATAGATTTCTGTCAAATCCAAAGGTTTGTATGTGTTGCGAAACAGTTCCATTGCACCGTGGTTTGTTCGAAGTAGCGGAAGACACTTTTTTATGAAATGTTTTCTTTGCAAGGCTGCAGCCAAATCGGTGTCTTTTCTTGATAAACACTTTTGTCGGGGCAATACTTTTCCGTTTTGTAGCGTTCCGGAAATCTCTGCTGTTCCATTAGCATCCTCGCTTTCATTCCTATAGCAATAAACATAAGTGTTTCCTTTGACTTCTTTTGTACTTAG
>JAQUUY010000091.1 GCA_028693645.1 Eubacteriales bacterium
AAGGAGGCCTGATCTAAAAACAGATCAGGCCTTTCTAATTTTTTGACTTATAAAAGCTTAGGTACTTGTAACTCTTAAATATATGATAGGGGATTTTTTGCGACCCCGTTGATTCGAACTTCAAAATGAAGATGCGGTCCGGTGCTGTTTCCTGTGCTTCCTACATTTGCGATATGCTGCCCTTGGAATACTTTGTCTCCGGCACTTACAAAAAGCTTGCTACAATGTGCATAGACGGTAACTCGATTTCCTCCATGACTGATTCTTACGACTTTTCCAAAGGATCTCTCGTAACCCGAATCAATGACGGTTCCTCCATCGGAAGCATAAATCCAAGTTCCGGAAGAAGCCGCGAGGTCAATGCCGTAATGCATTCTCCCCCATCTCGAGCCATAACGAGAACTCAATCTACCGCCTCTGACAGGATATACGTAGGTGCCGGTACCGATCAAAGCGGGCACCGGTTTTGTTCCTTTTAAAACGACTTGACTGACCGGCTCAGAAAGAACCTTTGCTCTGATTTCTTTTCGGCTTACCTCGATCCCGTTTTCGCGAACGATTTCCGCCACAACTTCTTTTTGCCCGTTGACGCCCGAGGATTTCACGGTTTGCTCGCCTTTGTAGAGTGTTGAAGTTTCTTGATAGGTCACGTCATAATCGATTTTTGTATTATAGGTTGCGATTTCTGTCGTTGCAACGGTCAAAACCGGACAAATCTGTGTGAGAACGAGTTCCTGTCCTATTTGTAGCTTCTCCGGTGTAACCTCCGGATTGGAGGCTTCCAGTTCTCTCGATTTCAGACCGTAGATTTTTGCAATCTCTCCAAACGTCTCTCCCGACTGAACGACATGCACCTTCTTTTCCGTGGCACCGGTCAGCATATATTCAAGAGCAGTGTCTTCCGCTTGAATGTTTTTGATTTTCGTTTCAACGCTTTCGATTTCGACCGCTTCGCTAAACCCGATCGACTTATATTTGATCGTATCACTTTGTTTGGTAAAACGAGCTTTTAAGCTCTCGAGGACCTCGTTTGCGGTCTCTTTGCTATCAAGCAAGGCCACTTGTTTTCCCTCGACTTTGATGGCAAAGCCCTTTGCATTCATATCGCTCATGTAGGTGAACGTGTCGAGAATTTCTTCTTGACTGTCTGTTTTTATATCCCAACCGACAACTTTTTTAAAAGAAAGATTTTCATCTTTATCAATATTGACTTCCGCACCATACGCATAGGTAAGCTTGTCCCCGATTGCGTCGACAATGGCAAAGACATCTTTTTGATCTTTGACAACGCCAAGCGTTTTGCCGTTGTACATATATTCATAAGCCGTCATGCTTCCAATCAGCAAGGTGATTGCTGCCGCGGCCGCGGTAGCCGCCGCAAATCCGGCAAAGAGAGGTTTTTTGTATTTTTCGGCCCAGCAGCGGAAGAACCTTTGCTTTTTGTCGCACTCTCCGATTGCAAACGCTGCTTTATCATATCCCAAGTCCAAATGTTCATCGAGGCGACCTACAAAAATAGCCGTTTTTTCTGAGAGCAAGGCTTCCTTTTGCTTCAAGAGCTCGATTCGGGCAAGAACCGGAGACATTTTTTCAAACAAAACAATATATTTTTGGCTTCCGAACGCCTTCGCCTGAGACCATTTATTGCTTGCAAAAGCGAGGGCAAACAAAAATCCGTCCTTAGCCTTTTTTTGAAGGCTTTTTGAACGTGCAAAAAAGAGGTCGACTCCGGCATCTATTTTCGTATCTGCCTCTTCATCCACTACTTTTCTTGTTTTTACTTCTTTTTTTGTTTTTCCTCGGGGCTTTCTTTGGGTGTTGAAACTTTCGCGTAAGGATTGTCGTTCTTGTGCAATGCGCTGCAGTTCTTCATCAACGAAGTCCATGTCGCCGACTTTTTTCCACGCTACTTTGTCTGTAACGCTCCGATCAAGCTGATCGATCGCCGCTTTTTTCCTCAGATTCCGCGCCAAGAGATCTTCTTCCGGTAAAACAGAAATGTCTTCTCTTGTATTCGTTTCTCCCAATAGTATGTCCTGATCTGCAATAAGCTTTTTTTCCTTTTGCCTACCAGCCATATGTTCCTCCCTATCGTTTCTCGATTCGGTGTACCATATGCACGTCTATCGTTTTTCCATTATAACGGTTTCAGGCTTATTTTTCAAATCCTTTTTTCCGCTTGCCAGTCTGTCAGAAAAGCATTTACAACGTTCTCCTGTATCCAGTATGCCGGTGTCCTTGCAAGAGGAACAATAATACCATATGTCCATATAATTTAATTGATAATTATTTTCAGTCAAAAGATACGCTTTTTCTTGGCTCAGTCGATCCGACTTGCTTCGAAGCTCTTTGCTTCTGCTCTTTGCCTCTGTGCCTCCGGCAAGCATGCTGCGCGAAATCTCAAGACTCAGTTTTCGCATTTCATCTTCAATTTCCTTAATCCTGGGGATTCTTTTATAAACTTCTTCTCTGCGTGCTTCTGCTTCGGTTTCGCTTTTGACTCGATCCTCTTCATAGGATTTTACGACAAGACTGATGGGATTCTCGGGCGAGCGGGCACTTTTGCCGCCTTTTCCCTCGGTCTTCCACGCATTGAGAACGGTATTGATGTAATTGATGTTCGGGTTTGAAATGCCGCTTGTTTTTTTGCAGGCCGTCAGAACGGTCTCAATATCGACCCCAAGTTCATCAAACCAAGTATCCATGATCCGCTGTTCTTCTTCTGTGGCATTTCGCAAAAATCCCAGTGCCTTGAGTACTCGTTTGTAACGATAATGCCGATTGTCCGTCTCCGAAAGATGCGCGCTGATTGCATCCACAGAAAGAAGCCCTTTTTCGGCCCATTCTTTCAAGACAGCACTGACATAATTTTGTTTGCTGTTGTTTCTGTATTTGACACAGTATTCATACGCGTAAGCAATGGCATCTGCTGAAAACCCGTAATCACTGAGAAAACTCAATATTGTCGCCGGTTCTTTTCCTTCAAAAAGGCGGCCGGTAATTTGTTCAATTTTGCTGTAAAGCGCACGCAATTCCTTGTCGTCCATCAAACCGGCAAGTTTGTCGGGGACCTTTTTTTCTTTTGTCTTTTCTTTTCCTTTGCCGTTTTTTCCATAAATTCTTGCTTTTAGATCTAAAAACTCAACGTGGTAGTGAAGACGGTCGGCGGTGTCGGGGAAATGTTTGCGAATTACGCCTTTCTTTTCCCAATACGTCCAAGCCGAAAGGACTTCTTCCTCAGGCATCGTAAGCTGCCTTGCTATCATTTCATTTGTCATATCCATGGAGCTGTCGGAATACATCAGCGCAAACAAATAGACCTTGACGTATTCGCCACGGGCATCAATCATATATTCGTTAATAAATACATTCTCTACCGGCGTATCATGCAGATAGTAATTTTGTATTTTTTCCTTTTTAAAGCTCATATTATTCTTCTTTATCTGCTACGGCAGTATTCAGTGCCTTGAGTAACTTTTCAAACTCGACGCCGTGTGCTTTTGCGGCTTCTTCAAGGGTCTCTGTCCCTGCTCCGGGGCAGCCGCAGCAATTCAAGCCGTGTGACAGCAACACCTCGTTCATTTTATAATCCAGGTCCAAAATGTCATCGATCAGCATATCCTTTGTTATCATGGTCATTCCTCCTTAAAATAATTAATCTTTCAGGCGGCTGGCATCCGCAAAACGCGTATATTTACCCAACCAAGCTAATTCGTCGGTACCCGTCGATCCGCTTCTTTGTTTCGCGGTATTGACTTCGCAAATATTTGGCTTTTCGGTGTTTTCATTATAATATTCGTCACGATAGAGGAACATGACGATATCGGCATCTTGCTCGATTGCTCCCGACTCACGAAGGTCGGATAAAATCGGTCGATGATCGGCTCTCTGTTCGGGCGCTCTGGAAAGCTGCGATAAGACGAGTACAGGACAATCCATTTCTCGAGCAAGCTGTTTCAGAAAACGCGAAAGCGCAGTAATCTCTTGCTGTCTGCTCTCGGTCCGTCCGTCAACGGCCATCAACTGCAGGTAATCGACGACGATGAGATCAAGGCCTTTTTCGGCTTTGAGTCTGCGGCATTTGTTTTTGATTTCAATCACGCTGATGCCCGGCGTATCATCAATGAAAATCTCGGCCGCTGCCAAGCGATCGACGGCATCGTTGATTTTTTCGAAATCACTGCCATCCAGTTTTCCGGTTTTGATCTTTTGCATTTCTACTCGGGCTTCCATGGAAAGCAATCTTTGTCCGAGCTGCTCTCGCGACATCTCAAGACTAAAAATCAAAACTTTGGCTTTTGCCCGAAGCGCGGCCTGTTGTGCGATGTTTAGGGCAAGCGCGGTCTTTCCCATACTGGGTCTTGCGGCAAGAATAACCAAATCGGAACGCTGAAAGCCGGATGTTCTGGCATCAAGCACCACGAATCCGGTCGTTACTCCCGTAATACCTCCGGAAAGCTTCGACACTTCATCTATCCTTTTCAAGTTTTCGTATAATACGTCTTTGAGCGGCTCAAAGTCTCTTTTTTGGCGACTTTGCGCAATCTCAAAAACCGATTTTTCTGCGAAATTGAGAATTTCTTCGGGCTCTACTTTTTCCTGATAGGCTTTATCCATAATCCCCGAAGCGGCGGTAATCAACTTTCGAAGCACTGCCTTTTCTCCGACAATCTTTGCATACTGAACGACATTCGAAGTCGAAGGAACCAGCGTAGACAAGGTTGCCACGTAGGCTCTTCCTCCGACCATTTCCAGCGTATTTCTCTTCTTTAGCTCTTCAGATACGGTCAGGATATCTACCGGTTCATTTCGGCGATAAAGGCCGATTGCTGCCCTGTAAATCTCTCGGTGCATCTCACTATAAAAATCCTCATCGGAAAGAAGTTCCATTACTTCGTAAAAAGCTTCTTTGTCCAGGAGAATAGAGCCGAGGACTGATTTTTCGGCCTCATTGCTATGTGGGGGAATGCGTTCCATCTGGCTCATCATGGTTTCCTTTATTTCACTTCAACGAGAACGCGGAGCTTTGCCGTTACTTCCGGATAAAGCTTGACGTCAACGGTATGTTCACCTGCCTGTTTGATTGAATTATCTAAAACGATTTTTCGTTTGTCAATCTCGATTTTATGTTGTGCCATGAGGCCGTCCGCGATGTCTTTTCCGGTAATCGAACCGAATAATCTGCCGCCTTCTCCGCCTTTTGTCTCAATCGTAACACGAAGGAGTGCAATCTTATTTGAAAGATCGACCGCCGCCTGATGGGCACCCGCAACACGAGCGGCTTCAGCGATTTGATTCTTTTCGAGCTCTCTGATATTTGCATCCGTAGCTTCTTTGACCATTCCTTTTGGAATCAGAAGATTTCTCGCATGACCGTCACTGACTTTTGCGGTGTCCCCTTTTTTCCCGAGTCCTTTC
>JAQUUY010000092.1 GCA_028693645.1 Eubacteriales bacterium
AAGTGTATTGTTAAAATAGCTGTCATTTAAAATTTTCCGCAAAATAAAGGCCTCCTCTTTTTTTGTTTAGCTATTTTAAACTTATCATAAAAGAGGGTCCATCACAAGGGAATGTGGGGATTGCACCCTTTTGCGCTGTTAACTTTTCTTCTTTTTTCGAATAGATAACATACTAATCCCGCCGCACTTTGATATTTACAAAGTGCGGCGGGATACTCACAATGGTGCCGGCAATGCCAAAAAACATCTTTTCCTTTGTCAGCGAGAAAATCGATACATCGTGCAAATGACTATATAACAAGTTACTCCCAAAAAAAACACAAGGAAAAGCCGCCTTTTTGCTTGGTTTTTATTTCCAGCCACCGCCTCCACCACCTCCCATTCCGCCACCGCTTATCGAACAGGTGACATAAGTGTAAGTCGGATGTGCTTTGACGAATTTCACTATTTTAGCTATTGCAGATGCAGTTAATTCACTAATCGAATGCCCTGTTGCATAGATGAAAATGCCATCAATAACGTACCCAACTAGTATTCCTGCTACAAATACAGCAACGGCAACAGGCGCGACACGGGTCACATTGTCTAATTGACTTAGTTGCAAATTTTCACTCGCTAAATACGACATATTATCATAATAGGCTATAGAAATTTCTCTATCACTCTGCGCAAATACCGTTGAGACAGATAACAGTAGCATACTCATAACTATCATCAACGCTATTGCCCTTCTTTTTAGATTTTTTTTCATGAGTTAATATTCTCCGTTCTGTTAATTACTATTTTTTTTGCAATGGCAATCAGCAATCATCCCCAGCAGTAGCTTTTATATTTTTGTTTATTTCTATGGATATTTCATTCAAACCATCCCCAAATAATAATTCTATTAAACCTATGCTACTTCATGGAATCATCGCCTCACTATATATAACGAAAAAAGAAGGAGTTTTGTGACAAAAAATTGAAAATATTTTATTTTTTTTATATTATTCTTATAGGATAAAATATATTGAAGAAATAATGGCTAAAACGCTATTCCATTCCAAGCATGATATCCGTTCCTTCGATTTTGAGCGGATAGCTTTTAACATCGCGAACCTTGAGTTTAATAAAAAGCAACTTCCCCGCCTCAACGAGCTTCCCTGTCGTTACATCGAACGCCGAACCGTGTTTGGGGCAAACAATATGCGTTCCGTCAAGATCTCCCTCATAAAGAGACCCGCCCATATGCGGACAAGTATTTTCAATCGCATAATATGAGTTTTGAATATTCGTCAAAAGAATGTCTTTTCCCTCTACCACTATTTTCTTTTTGCTGCCCTCTCTTAGTTCTGTTGTTTCAGCAATTTTTATGTATTTCATATCAACTCCCCCTGTTTTCAACCGAAAACAATTCCCTTTCTCTTATTCGCGGCTCGTCTTTCAAAACCCATTTTATATCAAGACACTTAATACTCTTTTCTGATTCCGAATTCGGCATTTTCGACCCATTCCTCGGCATTCCTAAGCAGGGCCTCCAATTCTTCAAGAACCAGCAAGTGCTGCTCTTCCTGTTTTATGAGATATTCAAACAGCTCTTTTTCTTTAGCATCTTCCGCTTTCCCCAAATACTTCGTATACAATTCAATACTTTGATTTTCCTTTTCGGACGCAATTCTGTAGAAATCAAGTTGGCTGATGTTTTCTTTGCCTTCCACTTTAATATCTGCAATCCCGTCAAATACATTTTTAGCATTTGAAAGTATTTTCGTTTCCGCAAAATGAAAAACAGCTCGTTCCAATGTATTCCTTAAAATCTGTGCATGATTTTCTTCATCCTCGGCAAGCATAAGGCATACCGTATAAAGACTATTGTTCTTATTGTTTTCTGCCTGTTGCCGGTAGTATTTTTCTCCATCTAGTTCCATTTCAATCGCAAAATTAAGATCATTCATGATTACACCTTGTATAATGCAGTTGCATTATACATTTTCCTTTCTTTGTCAATTTCTGTTGACAGACTATAATGTACACAGACGCTGTGGATTAGTGGTTTCACCTATAGCTCAGACTATTTTCGTAGAGGCTCTAACCACAGCCGTTTGCTTATTTGTTGATTAGTTAGATAACGCATGACGTTTTATATGGAACAAGGCTACATTCAGCAAACAGATCTGTGGAAACATGGCGTCGCATTTTGTTCGTGAAAGGAGTTTTATTATGATCTACATTGGCATCGATGTGGCAAAGCACAAACACGATTGCTTCATCACAAACTCGGATGGCGAAGTTCTTCGAGACGGCTTCACTATTGAAAATTCAATGGCCGGATTTCGTGAACTCTATGATGCAATTTTATCCTTCGCTCCGACTCCCTCTCCCCAAAACATACGAATAGGACTTGAAGCCACCGGTCATTACAGCAACAATCTCATCGAATTCCTTCTATCCAAGGAACTCAATCCTGTGGTTCTCAATCCACTGAGCACTAATCTTTTCAGAAAAGGTCAAAGCCTTAGAAAGACCAAAACGGACAAGTCCGATGCTCGGTTTATCACGATGATGCTGATTACGGAGGACTACAAGCCCTATTCTCCTGTATCATATCATATTCGTGAATTGAAATCACTTACAAGACATCGTTTTCGACTGGTACATGAAAAATCCAGATTCAAAATATCTTACAGTAGACTTCTTGATATTGTATTCCCGGAGCTCCACAGTATTGTCTGGTCAATCTCTCAAAAATCCATGCTTCTCACGCTGCTTGAACTTCCAAATACCAAGACAATCAGCCAGTGTCACCTCTCCCACCTTGGTAAGCTTTTGGAAAAACATTCCCACGGTCGTTATCATCGTGAAAAAGCAATTCAGCTTCGAGAACTTGCACGCAATTCCATTGGCGACAGTAGCCCCGCATTGGCGTTCGAACTGCAGCAGACAATTCGAACGATTCTCTTTCTCCAGGAGCAAATTGATTTGGTAGAGCAGCAAATCAAATCACTTATGCAGGAACTTGATAGCCCTATCATGACGATTCCCGGAATTTCTTATACTCTTGCCTCCGTTATTCTTGCCGAAATCGGTGATGTCCAACGATTTGATTCGCCGGCAAAGTTGCTTGCGTTTGCAGGCCTTGAACCATCAACCTTCCAATCTGGAAATTTCACTTCAACTCATGCCACGATGGTGAAACGCGGCTCCAAATATTTACGCTGGGCTATATTACATGCTGCCAGACTTATCTGTATGCGAGATCCCACATTTAGAGCTTACATGGACAAGAAACTTCATGAAGGCAAGCACTACTATGTTGCATTAAGCCATACCGCAAAGAAATTGATACGCGTCATTTTTTATATGCTTGGGAGCAATCAACGCTTCCTGATTCAAGCCGCATAGTTTCTTTTGCTTTTTTCTTGCAGGCATCATGTAATGCCTATTTTGTCATGCGATTTTCAAGGTTCAATCTTTTCTCAAATCACATCAAGTTTTTTTGCCAAATTCTATTGACTTCATATAGTTAGTCTCCCAAAGTGTTTTCATACCTTGATTATATACCAACATTTTTGAATTGCAATCAAAATTAGCACTCTCGATGCGAGAGTGCTAATTATTTTTTTTGTGCCATTCCTTGTTTCATATTTAATTTGTTAGACTGTTTCTTTCATAATATCGCGCCCCGTCCCTTGCTCCTGCTAAAAGAATATCTTGTACAAGACCTCATACAAAAAGTTCACGCCGGGCGAAAGGATTTTTCCCGTGATATTAAACAAGATAAGAATCAATAAAATGAAAAAGCCCTTGTCATATACTTCACGGTAAAGCCTAGTGTTCTCCAAGTTGAAAATCTGTGTTATCACGCCAAATCCATCAAGCGGCGGAATCGGCAGCAAGTTGAACACTAGCAAAACCAGATTAATCGCAACAATTTGCATGATAACATCAGATATGATGACGCCGATTTCCGTGAGCATAAATACCAACTGAAACTCATAGAGTATCTTTAAAAGCCCCATGAACAAAATTGCAAGGAGCAGGTTCATCGTAACGCCGGCAAGTCCGACAAGCAATTCTGACAGACGTCTTTTTTTGAAACGAGTCGGGTTGATCATTACCGGTCTTCCCCAACCAAAGCCAATAAACAACAAAGCAATCAAGCCAATCGGATCGATGTGCGCGGCGGGATTAATCGTGACACGTCCCTGTGCTAAGGGAGTATCATCACCTAATCGATACGCTACAATCGCATGCGCAAATTCGTGAAAGGAAATCGCGATTACAATTGCAGGAAGAAGGATTGCCGTTTCGGCAAGCCAATCCAGCGGACTGGAATACCGTCCGCTGCTGATTGTCTGATAGGCCATGATTGCTAAAAGGACGAGTATCATGGGATTTGCAAAAAGTCTTTTCAAAGATGTCTCCGTTTATTTATATAAGGGGTGCGCCAGGCAAAGTTCTCTGACGATTTTGGTTGCTTTGTCTTTGCTGCTGCTGTCTTCGGGATGATCAAGTACCATGGCAATGGCTTCAGCCACTTTTGCAAACTCGGGTTTCATAAAGCCTCTTGTTGTGCAGGCCGCAGTACCGATACGGATACCAGCTGTAACCATCGGTCCGTGGGGATCTCCGGGTACCGTGTTTTTATTCGTTGTAATTCCGCAAGCATCAAGAAGAATCTCAGCCGCTTTTCCGGTGATTCCCTTGTTTACAAGATTAACAAGCATCAAGTGGTTATCTGTACCGCCCGATACCAGTTTGAATCCGCGCTGCATCAATTCATCAGCAAGGAATTTGCAATTATCGACGACGTTCTTCTGGTATTCATTGAATTCCGGAGTCATCGCTTCTTTGAAGCAAACGGCTTTGCCGGCAATAATGTGCATCAAAGGTCCGCCCTGATGACCGGGGAAAATCGCCTTGTCAATCTTCTTTCCGAATTCTTCTTTTGCAAGAATCATTCCGCCTCTGGGGCCTCTCAATGTTTTATGTGTTGTAGTTGTTACAATATGAGCATGTTCGACCGGATTTGGATGAAGCCCGGCAGCGACAAGGCCCGCAAAGTGAGCCATGTCGACCATCAAATAAGCGCCGACTTCGTCTGCAATCTCGCGAAATATTTTCGCATCGATAATCCTTGGGTACGCACTCGCACCCGCAACAATCATTTTGGGTTGATGCTGTTTTGCGAGCTTTCTAATTTCATCATAATCAAGTTGTTCCGTCTCCGGATTTAATTTATAGGATGCGAAATCGTAATTGATACCGGAGAAATTGACCGGGCTTCCGTGAGTCAAATGGCCGCCGTTATAAAGATCCATACCAAGAATCTTGTCTCCGTGCTGTAATACCGCGGCATAGGCTGCTAAATTGGCTGAAGAACCCGAATGCGGCTGTACATTGGCAT
>JAQUUY010000093.1 GCA_028693645.1 Eubacteriales bacterium
ACCAATGGGCCATGGATGAATACAAAGGAAATCTTCGTGTTGCCGTCAATACTTCCATTGGCTATATCGGAGATGAAAGTACCACAAGCCGCATCGATATTTATTCAGGAACACTTGAACGCATAGGAAAAACAGAAGATCTGGCAAAGGGAGAACAGATTTACGCAATTCGTTTTGTTGATGATCTCGCATACCTCGTAACCTTCAAACAAATCGACCCCTTCTTTGCCATCGACTGCTCTGTTCCCGAAAAACCTGTCGTGCTTGGATATCTCAAAATCCCCGGCTACAGTCAGTACCTGCATCCCCTGTCCGACACTAAAATATTGGGCATCGGCCATCAAACAAAAGAGACCGAGTTCGGTGTGCAAAATGACGGCCTGAAATTCTCAATCTTTGATACGTCAGACATGAAAAAGATCAATGAAATTGACAATATGGTCCTCGGGAAAGGCAGTGCCTCCTCCGAAAGCCTTTATGACCACAAGGCGTTTATGCTCAACCTCGGGAAACAGCTCTTTGCCGTTCCCGTCAGCATTTACAGCGAATATGGCACGACTCAAAACAATTTTGAGGGCGCCTACATCATCAAATACAGCGCTGACTACAAACTAAAAGTTCTTGGCACCATCGAGCACAAGAGCAGCGAATATGGCGGATATGAACCCATCCGCCGCATCCTTTATATCGGAAACACTCTCTACACCGTTTCCGAAAACAAAATCGCGTCCTATGACATCGATACACTAAAAGTCCTGTCACAGCTGGACTTTTAATTGCCGCTTACCAACGCAAAAATCTATCATTCAAAGAATTAAAAAAGCCGCTCACAGCTATTTGCCGTAGAAACCGTCCGAGCTCGAAGAGCGAGCGGTTTCCAAGGTGAATAGCTGTGGGCGGCTAAGTTAATGCTTAAAATGTCATTTGGTCGCCCTTGATGTCGATGGTAATCGTCTCTCCATCCTTGATTTCCCCTCGGATAATCTTCGAAGCGATTTCCGTCTCAATCTGTTTTTGCAGATATCTTTTCACAGGCCTTGCTCCGTAAGTCGGCGAATAGGCTTCATCCGCAATAAACTTCTTTGTGGCCGGAGTGAGCGTAATGCTAATGTTGCGGTCAGTGAGTTTTCTTTGAATCTGTGCCACCGAAATGTCAATGATCTTCATGATTTGAGGCTCAGTGAGCGGCGAGAACACCACAACGTCATCGATTCGGTTTAGGAACTCAGGACGGAAATGTCGTCTCATTTCGGCTTGGACAAATTCCCTCACTTCCTCTGTAATCGTTCCATCAGAAGTAATGTTGTCAATCAGGTAGGTGCTTCCGATATTAGAGGTCATGATGACGATACAGTTTTTAAAGTCTACCGTTCTTCCCTGATTATCAGTCAATCGACCATCATCGAGAAGTTGCAGTAGGATGTTAAATACATCCGGATGTGCCTTTTCGATTTCATCAAAGAGGATGACGCTGTACGGTCTTCTGCGAACGGCCTCGGTAAGCTGTCCTCCCTCGTCGTAACCGACATAGCCCGGAGGCGCTCCGACAAGACGAGAAACCGCGTGTTTCTCCATATACTCCGACATATCGATACGAATCATATTCTTTTCACTGTCAAAAAGGGCTTCGGACAAAGCTTTTGCAAGTTCGGTCTTTCCTACTCCAGTGGGGCCAAGGAAAATAAAGGAACCGATCGGCTTGTTCGCGTCTTTAAGGCCTGCGCGTGCACGGAGAACTGCTTCCGAGACAGCGTTGATGGCATCTTCTTGGCCAATCACACGTCGATGCAAGATTTCCGGAAGTTGTAAAAGTTTTTCTTTCTCGGTCTCGACAAGTTTGCTGACGGGAATTCCCGTCCACTTCGAAATGACTTCGGCAATTTCCTCTTCTCCCACTTCTTCTTTCAAGAGACCATTTTCTTTCGCCTCATCAATCACGGCATTTTTCTCAAACAATTTCTTTTCGAGTTCCGGCAGCGTTCCGTATTTCAATTTCGCAAGCGTTTCGAGATCATATCGCCTCTCTGCTTCTTCCAATTCCAATTTTACATCTTCAATCTCTTGTTTCAAGGACTTTTGTTCTGTTATGGTTTTCTTCTCGTTTTCCCATTTTGCGCGCATCAAGGAATTGTCCTCTTTGAGTTTGGACAGTTCTTTTTCGATGTTTTCGAGTCTGCTCTTAGATGCTGCGTCTTTTTCCTTACCCAATGCCTGCTTTTCGATTTCAAGCTGCATAATCTTTCTCGCAATTTCATCAAGTTCCGCCGGCATACTGTCAATTTCCATACGAATCATTGAAGCGGCCTCGTCCATTAGGTCGATGGCTTTATCCGGTAAAAATCGATCACTGATGTAGCGATCAGAAAGCGTCGCACAGGCAAAGAGTGCATTGTCTGTGATACGAACACCGTGATGGATTTCAAAACGCTCTTTTAAGCCTCTGAGAATCGAAATCGTGTCCTCAACAGTGGGTTGCTCGACCATAATCTTTTGGAATCGGCGTTCAAGGGCCGCATCTTTTTCAATGTATTTGCGGTACTCATCAAGCGTCGTTGCTCCGATGCAATGTAACTCTCCCCTTGCCAGTTTAGGCTTCAAAAGGTTGCCCGCATCCATCGATCCTTCTGTTTTTCCTGCTCCGACGATATTATGCAATTCATCGATAAAGAGGATGATGCGTCCTTCAGATTTTTCTATTTCATTGAGAACGGCTTTCAGTCTTTCTTCAAATTCTCCGCGATACTTGGCGCCCGCAATCAAGGCTCCCATATCAAGTGCGTAAATAATTTTGTCTTTGAGCCCTTCGGGAACGTCGCCGTTTAGGATACGCTGGGCCAGTCCTTCGACAACAGCGGTTTTGCCAACACCCGGCTCACCGATGAGCACCGGGTTATTTTTTGTCCTTCTGGAAAGGATCTGAATGGTATGTCTAATCTCACTGTCTCTGCCAATTACAGGATCGAGCTTTCCTTTTCTCGCCTGTTCGACGAGATCTCTCCCATATTTATTCAACGCATCGTAGTTTTCTTCCGGATTTTCCCCTGTCACCCTCTGGTTGCCTCTGACCTGCGTCAATACTTGCAAAAAGCGTTCTTTCGTGATTCCGTATTTCGAAAAAAGCCTTGCTGACGGTGTATTTTTTTCATCGAGCAGCGCAAGATAAAAGTGTTCTACACTGACATATTCATCTTTAAAATCAGCGGCTATTTTCTCAGCCTGTCCTAATAGCTGAGTGAGACGTCTTGAAGGATACATCGAATCTCCTCCGCCCTGTACTTTAGGCAGTTTTGAAATCTCTGCCTCCAAATCTCCAATCAGCGCAGCGGTCTTGATTTCCATATTCGTTAAAAGCTTCGGGATCAAACCATCCTGCTGCATGATCAACGCCATGTGCAAATGTTCGCCTTCCAGCTGTTGGTTCCCTTCTTCTGCTCCAACCTGTTGGCAATCCATGATTGCCCCTCTCGCTTTTTCGGTCATTTTTTCAAAATTCATATTCTCACCTCCCAAAGTGTTTTCATACCTTGATTATATACCAACATTTTTGAATTGCAATCAAAATTAGCACTCTCGATGCGAGAGTGCTAATTATTTTTTTGTGCCATTCCTTGTTTCATATTTAATTTGTTAGACTGTTTCTTTCGTAGTATCTCTGCATGGTTCCTTGGTATTGCTAAAAGAATATGCTAACCAAGAGATTATACAGAAAGTTCACGCAGGGCGAAAGGATTTTTCCCGTGATGTTAAACAAGATGAGAATCATTAAAATGAAAAAGCCCTTATCGTATACTTCACGGTAAAATCTGGTGTTCTCCAAATTGAAAATCTGTGTTATCACGCCAAATCCGTCAAGCGGCGGAATCGGCAGCAAATTGAACACCAGCAAAACCAGATTGATTAAAACGATTTGCATGATGACATCAGATATGATGACGCCGATTTCCGTAAGCATAAATACCCACTGAAACTGATAGAGTATCTTTAAAAGCCCCATGAACAAAATTGCAAGGAGCAGGTTCATCGTAACTCCTGAAAGGCCGACGAGTAATTCCGACAGACGTCTTTTTTTGAAACGAGTCGGGTTAATCATTACCGGTCTTCCCCAACCAAATCCAATGAACAACAAGGCCACTAAACCGATTGGATCGATGTGTGCAGCGGGATTGATTGTAACACGTCCTTGCGCTAAAGGCGTATCATCACCTAATCGGTAAGCTACAATCGCATGCGCAAATTCGTGAAAGGAAATCGCGATTACAATTGCAGGAAGAAGGATTGCCGTTTCCGCAAGCCAATCCAGCGGACTGGAATACCGTCCGCTGCTGATTGTCTGATAAGCCATAATCGCCAAAAGGACGAGTATCATTGGATTTGCAAAAAGTCTTTTCAAAGATGTCTCCGTTTATTTATATAAGGGGTGCGCCAGGCAAAGTTCTCTGACGATTTTGGTTGCTTTGTCTTTGCTGCTGCTGTCTTCGGGATGATCAAGTACCATGGCAATCGCTTCGGCCACTTTTGCAAACTCGGGTTTCATAAAGCCTCTTGTCGTGCAAGCAGCAGTACCGATACGAATACCGGCTGTAACCATCGGTCCGTGGGGATCCCCGGGTACCGTGTTTTTATTCGTCGTAATTCCGCAAGCATCAAGAAGAATCTCAGCCGCTTTTCCGGTGATTCCCTTGTTTACAAGATTAACAAGCATCAAGTGGTTATCAGTACCGCCCGATACCAGTTTGAATCCGCGCTGCATCAATTCATCAGCAAGGAATTTACAATTATCAACAACGTTCTTCTGGTATTCGTTGAATTCCGGAGTCATCGCTTCTTTGAAGCAAACGGCCTTGCCGGCAATGATGTGCATCAAAGGTCCGCCCTGATGACCGGGGAAAATCGCCTTGTCAATCTTCTTTCCGAATTCTTCTTTTGCAAGGATCATTCCGCCTCTTGGACCTCTCAATGTTTTATGTGTTGTCGTTGTTACAATATGAGCATATTCGACCGGATTTGGATGAAGCCCGGCAGCGACAAGACCCGCAAAGTGAGCCATGTCGACCATCAAATAAGCGCCGACTTCGTCTGCAATCTCGCGAAATATTTTCGCGTCGATAATCCTGGGGTACGCACTCGCACCCGCAACAATCATTTTGGGTTGATGCTGTTTTGCGAGCTTTCTGATTTCGTCATAATCAAGTTGCTCTGTCTCGGGATTTAATTTATAGGATGCGAAATCGTAATTGATACCGGAGAAATTGACGGGGCTTCCGTGAGTCAAATGGCCGCCGTTATAAAGATCCATACCAAGAATCTTGTCTCCGTGCTGTAATACCGCGGCATAGGCTGCTAAATTGGCTGAAGAACCCGAATGCGGCTGTACATTGGCAT
>JAQUUY010000094.1 GCA_028693645.1 Eubacteriales bacterium
GTTTTTTCAATCAGTTTATACCAGCGAAGGATAAAGGCCGGTGTTAAAAACACTACCGTCACAAGGCTGATTACAATGCCCTTTGCAAGCACAAGTCCGATGTCTTGCCCTATGGTATATCGCATGAGAAGAAGTGCCAAAAACCCTACCACGGCGGCGGCCCCTGCGGAACTAATCGGAGTCAAGCTTTTTCTGATTGCATTTGATAAGGCCTCTTCTACGGAGATGCTTTGGCTCATTCGCTCTTTCGTGAAATTATCAAGCAAAATAATAGTGTAGTCCATTGCGATTGCCAGCTGCAAAACAGCGGCAACGCTCATTGTAATCGAAGAGATTGTTCCAAAGATCAGATTACTCCCCATGTTGATAATGATAGAGACAAAAATCACAGCCAGAAAAAGTAGCGGTTCTAACCAAGAAGTCGTAGCAAAGGTCAAAATCAAGAGTATAATCAAAACTCCAAACCCCAAGATCATAACCATCTCTTTCATCAGAACTTCACTCAAAAATTTATCTTGAACCGCCGGCCCTCCATAGTGCCCTTTTTCACCAAGGAGTTCCTCAATCTGGTCGATCGCTTTCCGCGTTGTGAGATCAGAACCACCGCCCTTGAAGGTAACATCCATGATGGCATCGCCGTCTTTATAGTAATCGGCAATCTCTTCATAGGACAAGAAAAGATTTGATTGGTAGATATCGGTAACAGAATCCGCCCAATTCACCATATCAACACCCGGAATCGCTTCAATGCGGTCTTTGTAATTTTTCGCCTCATAAAGATCGACTTCTGTAATCATGACCCGAGCCGTTCCGGGATATCCAAATTCTTGCTCCATGACCTCAATTCCCTTTTTCGAAGACATTTCTTCCGGCAGATATTTACCGAGATCATAATTTACTTCAACAAAAGGAAAACAAATTGCCGTAATGACAAAAAGAACGGCAAATATCTTTTCAATCCATTTACTTTTAAAGACGATAAAATCTACGATGGCCTGCCCTCTGACTTTTTCTTCGTGGTGTTCCCACCCTTGCTTTTTGTCCTTGATTTTCAACTTCGTTCTTGCCATGCTTCTCACTATTTTCAGTATATTTTTCTCAACGATAGTGAACACATATATTTTAATGTACACGTGTTGATTTATTTCACAAGCTATATTATACTATGAGAAACAATGTTTGCAATCGTTAATACAGACAACAAACGTACAGAAACGAACACATTGCAATCTTTTTGTTCATTAAGTAAAAAAGGAAGCGAAAAAGATGGAGACAGGAACAAGAAAAAAGGATGACCGAAGAGTTCGCAGAACAAAGAAACTTCTAAAAGATGCTCTTGCGGAGTTGCTCTTACAAAAAAACCTCAACGAAATCACGATAAAAGAAATCGTTGAACTCGCAGACATCAATCGCGGAACCTTCTATTTACACTATCGAGACATCTATGACATGATGACGCAGATTGAAGCGGAAATGCTTCGGGAACTGGAAGAGATTGCAGATCGCTTTCCCTATCCCAAACTGATTGACTCGCCAAAGCCTTACATTTGTGAAGTGTTTCAATATGTTTCAGAGAATCAACAATTTTGCAGAATGCTTCTTGGCCCGTACGGCGATATGGCTTTTGTCGAGAAACTAAAAAAACTGGTAGAAAAAAGGTGCTTTTCTTCTCTGATGGAGGCCTTCCCCAAAAATGCACAGATTAACTATCAGTATTTTGCAACCTATGCGGTCTCAGGTTGTCTTGGTCTTATTCAGGTCTGGCTTGAAAATGGGATGGAAATCTCCGCACAGGAAATCTCCGATGTCGCCGAACGATTGATACAAAACGGAATGGACTTTTTAGCGCACTCGGTCTAAGGCCTTTAGTATCCCATAAAGAATGGCTTGAGGTCTCGGAGGACAGCCGGGCACATAAACATCAACCGGTACAAGGGAATCGATTCCATTTGTCGTCGCATAGCTATCTCGAAAAATCCCGCCGCTGCAGGCACAGGCACCGACCGCAACGACTAATTTGGGATCCGGTGTCGCGTGATATGTTTTTTGCAAAGCGACTTGCATATTTCTTGTTGCGGTCCCCGTTACAAGCAGCATGTCTGCATGTCTCGGAGAAGCAACAAAACTGATTCCAAAGCGTTCGATATCATTAAAGGGATTATTTAGGCCGTTGATTTCATAATCACAGGCATTGCAAGAGCCGGAATCCACTTCTCGTATCTTTAAGCTTCTTCCAAACATCTTTCGGATTTTCCTTTTCAATTCTTCTTCGAGGACTTCTTCCGACGCATCCAAAATATCATTATCTAAAACAGTATAGGTCTCAGCACGTAGCTTGCTTTTCTCTTTTTCCGCAAGCTCAATCTTATCCGTCATCTTAACTGCCGCCATCGGACAAATTGTCTCACATAATACACAGAAAATACACTGATCCAAATGAATCGCGGCTTTCTTCGTCAGGTTATCAAGGACAATCGCATTTGACGGGCAACGTGAAATACAGCTTCCACAGCCATTGCAACGAAGCGGGTCGATTTCCGGACTTCCGATGATTCCGTCGATATTGACCGGCTTATTCGGAAATGATTGCGTAAGCCTTCCGTATTTCAGTAATTTCTTTGCACTTTTAAACATGGTTTCCTCCGAACGCGGGATTAAAGATCATTGCCTGCATAAGACAAGTTAAAGCTTTTATTGATCAGCGGAAAATCCGGCACCAAATTTCCCCTAACCGCTTGGCAGACAGCCGGCCAGTTACAAAAGGAAGCGGTTCTGACTTTATAGCGAAAAATACTGTCCTGTTCGCCGGTCATGAGCCAGTGGAAGGTCTCCCCTTTTGGCCCTTCATTCATTCCAAACGCGCAGCGATAGGCGGGGATTGCTCCGACTGAGACTTTGATTTCCCCCTCTTTTAAAGTGCCCAACACCGATTGCATGATTGCAATTGATTGGTAACACTCAAATATTTTAACCTGCAAACGGCTGCAAATATCGCCGTTTTTTTGTAAGGCAGTCGAAAAATCGATTTCATCATAGCTGCAATAAGGAAAGTCCTTTCTGACATCGTAAGGCAGGCCGGAAGCCCTTCCTCCGGGGCCAACGGCATTGAGATCCTTTGCCACTTTGTTTTTCAGGATTCCTGTGTTTTCAATCCTGTCGGTAAACATACTGTTCGACTTCACGATATCGACCGTATCTTCCAATTCTTTTTTTATGACGGCAAGCTGGGAGAGAATACTTTCTTCTTTTCCCAAAAGAAAATCAATTCTGATTCCCCCCACTTGATTGATACTTCTCAAGAAACGCATTCCGCAAGTCTCTGCCGCTATGCGAAAAGCCCAGCCGCGAAGCATTCGATACTGAAAGGTCGCAAATCCGTAAGCAGCATCAAGACAAACGCCTCCCAAATCGCCCAAATGGCTGATTAAGCGTTCCAATTCGGCAAAGAAGGTTCTCGTGAGTTGTGCCCTTTCCGGAATCTCAACCATGGCAATCTTTTCAACCGCTTGACAATAGGCAAGGGAATTGGAAAAGCTTTCATCTCCTGAGATACGCTCCGAAAAAAAGAGACCGCGTTCAATGGAGCTTCCTTCGCAGAGTTTTTCGATTCCTTTGTGTACATAGTAAAGCTGTGCTTCGAGATTGATGACCGGTTCTCCCGCTACACTGAAACGAAAATGTCCCGGCTCAATGATTCCGGCATGTACCGGACCGACAGGAATCTCATAGATTCCCTCTCCTTCCACGCTTGCAAAGACCATTTCTTTCGTTTCAAAGGGGAGCTTCTTGGTTTTATCAAATTCTTTTCGCAGCGGATAGGCCAAATCAGGCCAATTCCCATGAAAAACAAGGGGCTTCGGATTGGGATGTCCAAGAGGCAAAAGTCCAAAGAGGTCTTTAATTTCCCTTTCGTAAGCGGAAGCCGCAGGAAGCAGATCACAAATAGAATCAAAGGCTCCGGTTTCTTCTGCAATCGCCGTTTTTAATATATACAAAATACCGTTTTCTCTGTCCGCAAAGGTATAGTAAAGAACAAAGCTTTTGTCAAAAGCTCTCTCATCGTTGGCAAACAAAGAAACCAAAGGAAAACCGTATTCAAGTCCGAGTGCTTTCGCGCCTGCGCGGATCATCGAAGAATCAATGTTTACATAACATTCGTTATGGTTAACAAGGTCACTTTTCCCCAACGCCACGCCGATACGTTGTTTCAGCTGTTGCAACATGGCATCTATCAGGTTTTCTATTATTGTAATATTTTTCTCATTCATTTTTTGCCCCCTAAATCCCGATTACGATGTCGCGTGCTTGTTCTAACAAAGCGGTGACCATCTCAGGCAGAAACAAGCCGGTGGTGCAGATTAACACGAGCAGTAAAATAATTGCGCCGGCCCCTGCTTTGTTGATTTCTCCGGGTTCCACTGTTTGTTTACTGCTTTCTCCGTAAATCGTCCGAAAGAGCGTTGCGGCGATTCCTGCAAAGACAAGTGACAAAAGAACGATAACAATAAAACCGATATAGGAATACTTCGCCTCAAACAAGGACATAATGATGCAAAGTTCACTGGTAAATACGGAAAACGGCGGCACTCCGGCAATCGCAAAGAGACCGAGGAAAAATGCCGTTCCGGTAATCGGAAGCACTTTGACAATTCCGGTAATGCGCTTGATTTTTTTTGTTCCGAATTTTTGTAAAATCGTTCCGGAGGACAAGAAGAGCATGGATTTTGTAAACGAATGATTGATCATATGCAAGAGGCCTCCCAATACGGAAAGCGGCGTAAACAGCCCCACCGCAAGAGCAATCAACCCCATATGCTCAATGCTGGAATATGCGAGCAAGCGCTTATAGTCCTTTTGGGTCAAAATAAAGACGGCAGCGGTCAGAATCGAAAGAAGCCCTGCCGCGATTAGAAGTCTTCCGGTGTAATGGTTGCTCCCCGTGTTTTTGTTGACGATGGAAACCGTCCGAATGATGCCATACATCGCACTGTTTAACAGCACACCGGAGAGTAAGGCGCTGATGGGAGAAGGTGCTTGACTATGCGCATCCGGAAGCCAAGTATGCATGGGGGCAAGACCTGCCTTTGTTCCAAAACCAATTAGAATAAACAAAAATGCGAGTCGCGTAATCGAAGTTTTTAGTTCCCCTGCCCTATCATAGAGAGCCGTCCAATCCAAATACGCTCCATCTGTCAAAACGTCAATGGACGAAAGATGCAATAAAATGATTCCAAGAAGCGCAATGGCAATCCCTACCGAACAAATAATGATGTATTTCCAGGCAGCTTCCAAAGAATGCTTGTCATTTTGAAACCCGACAAGAAAGGCAGAAGCAAGCGTCGTCGCTTCGATTGCAATCCAAAAGACACCCATATTAT
>JAQUUY010000009.1 GCA_028693645.1 Eubacteriales bacterium
GGTTCAATGCGAACTGGATATTGCAACCGCCTTCAATCTCAAGGCTTCGAATGATTTTTTGTGAAGCATCACGAAGCATCTGAAATTCATAGTTTGTCAAGGTCTGAGCCGGAGCGACTACGATACTATCTCCGGTATGAACACCGACCGGATCCAAGTTTTCCATGCTACAAATGATGATACAGTTATTTTTCGCATCACGCATCACCTCGTATTCGATTTCTTTCCATCCTGCAATTGATTTTTCAAGCAAAATCTGACGGATGGAACTGCTTTCGATACCACGAAGGCAAAGCATTTCAAGGTCTTTTTCATTGTCTGCAATTCCACCGCCGGTTCCTCCGAGGGTATAGGCCGGGCGAATGATGACAGGATAGCCGTTTTCTTCAACAAAAGCGACACACTGTTCATAATTTGTAGCAATGACACTTGGGGGAATCGGCTCGTTAATCCGTTGCATGAGATCTTTGAAGGCTTCGCGATCTTCTGCGTTTTTGATGCTTTCTTGATTGACTCCGAGCAAGCGGACACCATATTTTTTGAGGACACCACTGTTTTCGAGCGCCATGGAGAGGTTCAGTCCTGTTTGACCCCCAAAACCTGCCAGAATGCCATCAGGGCGTTCCTTTTCTATTATTTTTTCGAGAAAAGGCTCTGTTAGCGGTTCAATATAAACTTTGTCCGCAATCCCAAGATCCGTCATGATTGTTGCGGGGTTACTGTTAACCAAAATGGTCTCCAGACCTTCTTCGCGGATCGCTTTACAGGCTTGTGTTCCTGCATAATCAAACTCTGCAGCCTGACCAATAATAATCGGACCGGAGCCGATAATCATAATTTTGTGTAAATCCATATTTTTAGGCATTATTTTGCACCGCCTTTCATCAAGTCAGCAAAACGGGTAAACAGATAGGCGCTGTCTTGTGGTCCCGGAGACGCTTCAGGATGGAATTGAACCGAAAATAAGGGGAGCGATTTGTGCCGCATTCCTTCTACCGTTCCATCGTTGAGGTTAACATGGGTAATATCCATGTTGTTTTCGATAACGCTTTGCGGGTCAACCGCAAACCCATGATTTTGTGAGGTAATCGAGGATAAACCGGTATCGTTGTCATAGACGCCGTGGTTACCGCCTCGGTGACCGTATTTTAGTTTGTAGGTCTTGCCGCCGACGGCAAGGGCAAGAATCTGATGTCCCATGCAGATCCCAAAGATTGGAAGTTTCTTCTGAATCAGTTTCTGAACTTCTTTAACGGCTTCTGTAGCGGCTTCCGGATTTCCCGGGCCATTTGCCAACAGAAGGCCTTCAGGATTCTTTGCAAGAATCTCTTCTGCGGTAGCGGCGTAAGGGAAGATCCATAAGTCATAACCCTTGGCAACTAGGCTTTTTAAGATACTGTCTTTTACACCAAAATCGAGAACGGCGACGCGAGGGCCTTTCCCTTCAATGTGCTTAATTTCCTTTACACCAATCGTCTTCATTTGATCTTGTTGCAATATTGTTTTTGCAACAAGATCTATTGCTTCGTTGGCAGAAATAGACTCGGTGCTGATGAGACATTTCATTGTGCCGAAGTTTCTTATTTTTCTTGTGATTGCTCTGGTGTCGACACCAGAGACACCAGGAGTTCCCATTTGTTCCATCCAATCGTCAAGACGCCCGATGGAAGTGTAATGAGAAGGTGTTGCCGAAATATTTCGGGCAACCAAACCAAAGGCATGAATCCGATCGGATTCACGCCCTTCAATTGAGATTCCATAATTTCCAATCAGTGGATAAGCCAAATTGATAATTTGGCCTGCGTATGAGGGATCGGTCAAGATTTCCTGATAGCCGACTACTGATGTATTGAACACCAATTCTCCGACATTCGTTGCCTTTTTTCCAAATCCTTTTCCTTTAATAACGGTACCGTCTTCAAATACTAATAAGCCATCCATGTACTTTTTCCCTTTCTCGTATATTCAATTTATAATTATACACGGCTTAGTATAATTATGCAATGTATTTTATTGTTTTTTTACGATTTATGCTTCAACGGCCGACCGGTAGGCTTGACACCCTATTCTTATACACCTACAATCGAAGTATCAGTTCGCTTGCTTTAGTCGTCCTTACAAAGCTTTCATGATAGAATATCACATTCGGCAAGGAACGACAACAAATAATATTTGCTTTTTGTAAAAAAAAGAAAGGATGATCAAAATGGCAGTTAATCTAAAAGGTAGAAGTTTTCTCACTCTAATGGACTTTTCACCCTCGGAGATCCGCTATATGCTTGATCTTGCGCATGACTTAAAATCCAAAAAGAGAGCCGGAATCTATAACTATACGTTAAAAGGCAAAAATATTGTTTTGCTTTTTGAAAAGACATCGACAAGAACAAGATGTGCATTTGAAGTTGCCTGTCTTGACGAGGGGGCACATGTCACCTTCCTTGACTCCGGGAGTTCCCAAGTAGGCAAAAAAGAATCAATCGAAGATACCGCAAAGGTGCTTGGCAGATTTTATGACGGCATTGAATACCGAGGCTATGAACAGTCGGTCGTTGAAAGCCTTGCGAAACATTCCGGTGTTCCGGTCTGGAACGGTCTTACGGACATTGATCACCCCACGCAAATTCTTGCAGATTTGCTTACAATCGAAGAACATTGTGCAAAACCTTTATCAAAGGTAAAAGTAGTTTTCTGCGGAGATATCAGAAACAATATGAGCTATGCCTGGATGTATGGCTGCGCAAAGATGGGAATGCACTTCGTAGCATATGGACCCGAAGCGCTCAAAGTAGATGAAAGCGTTTTGGCGGCGGCAAAAGCTGTTGCTGCAGAAACAGGCGCAACGATTGAAGTTTGTCATACTCCTGAGTGCCTCGAAGGCGCCGACGTTCTTTATACGGATGTTTGGGCATCAATGGGAGAGGAAGAGCAGATACCGGAACGTGTCAAACTTTTGACCCCTTATAAAGTCACGATGGATATGGTAAAAGCGACAAAGAATCCGGAAGTCCTTTTCCTTCATTGCTTGCCGGCCTTCCATGACTTCGAAACAAAAGCCGCAAAAGAATGGAAAGAAAAGGGTTTTGACATTCGAGAGGTAACGGATGAAGTGTTCCGCAGCCGTCATTCTGTTGTCTTTGATGAAGCCGAAAACAGGATGCATACAATCAAAGCAGTGATAGTAGCTACGATTGGATAAGGCAAATTGCCTTTAAAAATGCTCAAATCATCTGAATGATTAAGGAGGATAACACATGAGCAAGGGTGTCAATATTTATTCCGAAATAGGGAAATTAAATAAGGTAATGATTCACCGCATGGGAAGAGAAATCGAGGGGCTTGTCCCTGACAATTTTGAACGATTGCTTTTTGACGATATTCCTCATCTCCAGGTCGCCCAAAAAGAGCATGATCGTTTTGCGGAGATTCTTACGGAAAACGGAGTCGAGGTTGTCTACTTCGCGGAAGAAGCAGCGATTGCACTCCATGCGCAAACAGTAAGAGAAGCATTTATCAAGGACTTTATTGAAGAAAGCGGCGTTTTGTCTCCTTATGCAAAAGAAGCAATCTTTGAAATGCTAATGGGTCTTAAGCCCCAGGAACTCGTTAATCTTTGTATTGCCGGAATTCGAAAGGATGAACTTTCGGTGAAGGCCCCGATTTCGCTCGCGGCGATCGTTGCAGAAGATTATCCTTATTACACTGACCCCATGCCGAATCTTTATTTCACAAGAGATCCCGGAGCCTGTATTGGTGACGGAGTTAGTGTCAATTCGATGAAAACAGATGCCAGAAGACGTGAGTCTCTTCTATTAAAGTATATGTTCAATTACGACGATGAGCTTTTCCCAAACGGAACGAACCTTTGGTTCAATCGTGAACCCAATGCAAGCATTGAAGGCGGAGACATATTGCCTCTTTCCCCGGAAGTCGTCGCAATCGGTCTTTCTGAAAGAACCAGTGCCGAAGCAATCTCGACACTTGCAGAGCGCATTTTGAGAGCGGATAACAGCTTCAAAAAAATCATTGTTTTCCGGATTCCAAAGCGCAGAGCGTTTATGCATCTGGACACTGTCTTTACAATGGTCGACTTTGATAAATTTACGATTCATCCGGAAATCGAAGGACCTTTGGATCTTTACGAGATTTGCCTCGATAAAGACGGCAAATCGATAATATCGGTTGTGACCGACAGCCTTGAAGTGCTCTTGAAAACAGAACTTAAACTTCCCGCGGTCGAATTGATTCGCTGTGGTGGAACCGACAAGATTGCAGCGCAAAGAGAACAATGGAATGATGGCTCGAATACACTTGCCATCGCCCCGGGTGTTGTAATCACCTATGACCGAAATTATGTGACGAATGATTTGTTGGATAAAAAAGGAGTCAAAGTTTTGAGCATACCAAGTTCAGAAATCTCCAGAGGGAGAGGCGGCCCGCGCTGCATGAGTATGCCAATCAACAGGGATGATTTATAGGAGGGAATAGAAGTGGGAGAGTGTAAAGGAAAAATTGTATTAGCCCTTGGAGGCAATGCGCTTCAAGACTCGAAAGGACCCGCTACGGCAGAAGCACAGCTTGATGTCGTAAAAAGAACCTGTGACTATATCATTCAGCTTGTAGAAAAAGGTTACGAAATCGCAATCGTTCATGGAAACGGACCACAAGTCGGTAGGATATTGATGGCATCCGAAACGGCAAAAGATGTCACACCGGCAATGCCGTTTGACGTCTGCGGAGTTATGAGCCAAGGTTATATCGGCTATCATATTCAACAAGCACTTCGTTCTGCGCTTAGGCATAAAGTCAGAGAGATCCCTGTTGTCACCCTTGTGACACAGATGGTTGTGGATCCCGAAGACCCGGCATTTCAAAATCCTACAAAGCCGATTGGCTCTTTTTATTCCGAAGAAGAGGCAAAAAAACTGGCGGCAGAAAAAGGCTATGTTATGAAAGAGGATTCCGGTAGGGGATGGCGTCGTGTTGTTCCTTCTCCGCTCCCTCTGCGTATCGTTGAAATCGATACGGTCAAACGGCTTTGGGATTCTACAATCGTCATTACGGCAGGAGGCGGAGGCATTCCTGTAGTGGAACTCCCGGACGGAACATTAGAGGGGATTGCTGCGGTCATTGATAAGGATTTTGCGGCCGAGCTTTTGGCAGAGCAAGTAGATGCTGATGTGCTGATGATTTTGACGGAAGTCGAAAAGGTTTCTATCAACTTCAATAAACCCAATCAACAAGAGCTATCTGAAATCACGATTGAGGAAGCAGAACGTTATATTGCGGAGGGCCATTTTGCACCCGGAAGCATGCTCCCAAAAGTGCAGGCAGCCATTAAATTTGTAAAAGCGAACCCTGGGAAACGCGCGATTATTACGTCCTTGTTCAAAGCAATCGATGCGCTCGAAGGCAAAACAGGAACTGCAATCATCGGATGATACAAAAGAAAAAAGGATACTTCCTGTAAAAACACTAGGCCCTATTTACCTTGGAAACCAAGGCAAATAGGGCCTAGCTTTTTTTATGAAAACCTTAAATTCTTGAAATGTTATTTCTCTGCTGTAGCATCGATTCGACGAGTAAGAAACAGCTTGATGCAGGCCGCGATGGGAACCGCGACAAGCATACCGACGATGCCCCAAAAGTATCCGCCAAAGGTGACGGCGACTAAAATGAACACCGGATGAAGGCCTGTGCTTGAACCGACGACACGTGGATAGATGATATTGCTATCGACTTGCTGAATGACAAAAAGTACAACGACAGCAAGAATCGCTTGTGAGAAACTCCCTGATAACAGCGCGACGATTACGGCCGGAATCATACCTAAAAACGGTCCGAAGTAAGGAATTACATTTGCTAAGCCGGCAAAACATCCGATAAAAACTGCAAAATCAAGGCCGATTGCGGTCAATCCGACGGAAGACAGAATCGCAATGATTAAAGCGTCTATCATCTGTCCGCGCAGAAATTGAGATAATATCTGGTTGATATCGCGAAGAAGACGTTGCAACGAAAATCTTGCTTTGTCAGGGAGCAAGGTCGTTGTCGCTTTAGTCCAAAGCCCTTTGAAGAAATCCTTGTCTTTTATCAGGTAGATTGACACGACGGCGCCGAGAACGATGTTTAAGATGCCTCCGCCAATATTCCCAATAAAATGAATCACACTGTTTGCACTGAAATGCTTGGAAATCCAAGAGGCAATATCCGCTGCGGATTCCTGAAGCTTGTCTTCGATGCCGCTTGATGGAATTGATGCCGCAAGACGGCGGAAACTGTCTTCGTACTGAATAAAGTACTCTGTGATATTGTCAAGCATTCCGGACAGACTGTCAAAAGCAAGCTGCCCGATGATTAAGAAAGCAAAGAAGTAGATAATGGCGCAAATGACAAGAACCACAACGAGATAGGTTACTACGATGCTCGCTGTGCGGCGGGAAGCAAGCAGGCGCTGCTGTTTTTTGCTGCTTTTCTTTTTCAGATTCAGAAATAGCCTTGACATAAGCTTCTGATCGATAAAATCCACAAGAGGACTTAGTAAATATGCTAAAAATAAGCCGATAAAGAGCGGCGAAAGTGCAGATAAAACACTGCCGATTGCTGTAACGAAACCGGAAAAAACCACATCGATATTCTTTAAAACAAAATAAAACACATACAAAAGTCCGACGGTAAATACTACATAAAGACAAACTTTGATATAGCGCCAATCGGAAAAAAGTTCTTTCAATTTAGACATTTGTTCACCCTGTATCATGCGATTGCATGATACGTCTCCCTTTCGATCACGTTTCCTATTGGTAAAATGATAGTTGCTAATCCCATTGTCATTATATAGCATGGTGTTTGAGATGGCAACAAAAGCACTTCGAAATGAGTGGAGGGCTATCACGTTGTCTTCCTTTATTATATAATGGCAGAAAAGGATAGCCCCTTTATCGATGCTATTTCTTCGATTCGAGGGGATTTGGCATAAATACGTTTTTACCACCGAGGATTGACGCATAATAAGGTCTTGGCTGACATAGAAACAGCCGATTTTTAAGCGTTTTGAGTCAAAGAAAGCACTATCATAAAAATACACTTAAAAAATCGCGCAAATCTGAGAATTTCAATGTTTCCATCGTTTTCAGTGATGTAACCATTTACAGGATTTTGCATACATAATACATAAAGAACAAAATGCATTTTTCGTGCATATAACACTTGCATTTATCGAGCAGATATAATATAATCCATTACTATTATAGCGAATAATAGCGGTTACTATAAGAAAATGCCCGAAAACAATTGTGGAAAACCAAAAATCGTGTATAAAAACAATCTGAGAAGTTGACCATAGATAATGAACAATCGCAAGTGAAAAGGAGATTACCAATGAACCACGGAAAAATGAAAACGATGGACGGAAATACAGCAGCAGCTTATGTATCGTACGCTTTCACTGATGTTGCAGCAATATATCCAATCACTCCGTCCTCCACAATGGCGGAATCCGTCGACGAATGGTCTGCATATGGTCAGAAGAACCTGTTTGGACAAGAGGTTCGCGTTGTTGAGATGCAATCAGAGGGAGGCGCTTCGGGGGCGTTACATGGATCGCTTGCCGCAGGTGCGCTTACGACCACTTACACGGCATCCCAGGGATTGCTGTTGATGATTCCCAATATGTACAAAATTGCTGGGGAGCTTCTTCCCGGAGTGTTCCATGTTTCTGCAAGAGCGTTAGCGGGACATGCACTTAGTATTTTCGGAGATCATTCTGATGTAATGGCGGTCAGACAGACCGGTTTTGCGATGCTTGCATCATGCTCAGTACAAGAAATCATGGATCTTGCAGGAGTCGCGCATCTTGCTGCCATTCGCGGGAGAGTGCCTTTCCTTCATTTCTTTGACGGCTTCCGTACTTCAAGCGAAGTGCAAAAAATCGAAACGATTGATTATGCCGATTTTGATAAGTTGCTCGACAAGGAAGCTCTGCAAAAATTCCGTGACAATGCATTGAATCCCGAACACCCCGTCATTCGCGGAACCAATCAAAATCCGGACATCTTCTTCCAAGCGAAAGAAGCCGCTAATAAATTTTACGAAGCGATACCGGCAATTGTTGCCGATTATATGGAAAAAATTTCGGAAATCACGGGAAGACCATACAAGCTATTTGATTATTATGGACATCCTGATGCCGAAAACGTCATCGTGGCGATGGGTTCGGTTTGTGAAACCGCAGAAGAAACCATCGATTATCTGATGAAACAAGGTAAAAAAGTCGGACTCATCAAGGTGAGGTTATATAGGCCGTTTGCCCCGGAATATTTGAAAGCTGTCATGCCGAAATCCGTCAAACGACTTGCGGTACTTGACAGAACCAAGGAGCCGGGAGCACTCGGAGATCCCTTATACATGGATCTTAAGACAATGTATTACACCGAAGAAAAAGCGCCCGAGATTTATGGCGGCAGATACGGCCTTGGTTCCAAAGACACGACGCCTGCTCAGATTATTGCTGTTTACAACAATCTTGAACAAGCAGAACCGAAAAATCAGTTCACGATTGGTATCATCGATGATGTCACCAATACATCGCTGCCTTTCGGGGAGCCTGTTTTCACGGGAAGTCCTGACACGATACGTTGCAAATTCTGGGGCTTGGGTTCAGATGGAACCGTAGGAGCCAACAAGAGTGCAATCAAAATCATTGGGGATGACACTCCGCTTTATGCGCAAGGGTATTTTGAGTATGACTCGAAGAAATCCGGAGGTCTTACAATCTCGCATCTTCGTTTTGGAAAAGACAAGATTCGCTCGGCTTACTATGTCAATCAATCTGATTTTGTTGCTTGTCACAATCATGCTTATGTTGAGCAATATGATCTTTTAAAGGGATTGAAAGATGGCGGTATTTTTGTCTTAAACTGTTTCTGGACAGAAGCAGAACTGGATGCTGCCTTGCCCGCAAGCATGAAAAAATATCTTGCACAGCATAATATCAATTTCTATATCATTGATGCCACAGGTATTGCAGAAGAAATTGGACTGGGAAATCGTATTAATATGGTTATGCAAGCGGCGTTCTTTAGCTTGTCGAAAGTAATTCCTCTTGAAGAGGCAATCAAGCATTTGAAGGATGCGGTGCAGCACTCCTATGGCAAAAAAGGCGGCAAAATCGTCAAAATGAATAATGATGCTATTGACAGAGGTTGCAGTGATTATGTTAAAGTAACGATTCCTGCAGCTTGGGCAGATGCTGTTGAAGAAAATCACGCGCATCATGATGTGCCTGATTTTATCAAAGACATCATGATTCCCATGGAAAAACATGAAGGCGATAGCCTCCCGGTCAGCGCGTTTGCCGGCAGAGAAGACGGAACCTTCCCGCTCGGCGTTTCACAATATGAGAAGAGAGGAATCGCGGTCAACGTTCCTGTATGGAAATCGGAGCATTGTATCCAATGTAATCAATGTGCTTTGGTTTGTCCGCATGCAACGATTCGCCCCTTCCTCCTCAATGAAGATGAGAAAAGCAAGGCACCAACTGGATTTGAAACAAAGAAAGCCATCGGCAAAGGTCTTGAAGGCTATGAATATCGTATGCAGATTTCCCCGCTGGATTGTCTTGGCTGCGGAAACTGTGCTGACATCTGTCCTGCAAAGGAAAAAGCTCTCGACATGAAACATCTTGAGACCCAGATGGAGCAGGTTGAAAATTGGGAATATGCAGTTACTCTCCCGATTCGTGACAAACTGATGACAAAAGAAACCGTAAAAGGAAGCCAGTTTGCAAAACCATACCTTGAGTTCTCCGGCGCTTGCGCAGGCTGTGGTGAAACACCTTATGCAAAACTTTTGACCCAGCTTTTCGGCGATCGCATGATGATTGCAAATGCGACGGGTTGTTCCTCAATCTGGGGCGCACCTGCACCTTGCATTCCTTATTGCACGGATGAAAAGGGGAGAGGTCCTTCTTGGGCAAATTCCTTATTTGAGGACAATGCGGAGTATGGACTTGGAATGGCTCTTGGTGTCAAACAAATGCGCGAAAAAATCAAAGACACAATGATTGAACTTCTCAACGAAGATCTTCCAGCCGAGCTTTCCGACGCCTTTAAAAATTGGATTGATAAATTCGATGATGGAGACGCAGCTTATTCTGTTTCGGATCTTGTGCTTGCGGAAATTGCAAAGGCAGGAAGCCTTGGAGCAGATAAGGATTCGAAAATAAAAGATATTATTGATCGCAAGGACTTCCTTGTAAAGAAATCCGTCTGGTCCTTTGGTGGAGACGGATGGGCTTACGATATCGGTTATGGCGGTCTGGATCACGTCTTGGCTTCCGGTGAAGATATCAATGTCCTTGTTTTCGATACCGAAGTGTATTCGAATACCGGCGGACAGTCTTCAAAGGCGACTCCTGCAGCGGCCATCGCAAAATTTGCAGCTTCCGGAAAAACTTCCAAGAAAAAAGATCTCGGAATGATGGCTATAAGCTATGGAAATGTCTATGTGGCACAGGTTGGGATGGGAGCCGACAAAAATCAGCTTATGAAAGCGATTATCGAGGCTGAGAGGCATAAGGGACCATCAATCATCATCGCTTATGCACCTTGTATCAACCATGGTATCAAAAAAGGTATGGGTAAGACCCAAGAAAATACAAAAGACGCGGTGGAAGCAGGTTACTGGCATTTGTACCGCTATAATCCGGAGATTAAAGAACAGGGAGGCAATCCTTTCCTCCTTGATTCGAAAGATCCGACCGGTGATTACAGAGAATTCCTGATGGGGCAAGTCAGATATGCTTCGTTGAAAGGGGAGTTCCCAGATCATGCAGAAGCTTTGTTTGAGAAGGTTGAAAGGGATTCGGCCGATCGTCTTGCCTCTTACAAGAGGCTCGCAGCAAAGGAATGCAAGTAAGCATTTGATTGCAAAAGAAAAAGGCGCAATATCAAATATTGTGGTAGAGCTTAAGTAAAACAAAAAATAAAAAGACCGTATCTGCATTTCAAACAGCAGATACGGTCTTTTGTTTTTTCAGAATTGTGCTATTGAGCGGTAGCCGCTTCGACGTCCGCTGCTTCAAGTGTATCTGCTAAATGCGAGGTTTTTACCGTAAGTACTACTTGCTCCGGATCAAGCTCACAAATGATTCCCTTGGGTAACGTGATGCTTCCAACTAGGATGTTTTGGCCGGGCTGTAATTTTGATACATCAATTTTAACAGAATCCGGCATGGCCTGCGGAAGTCCTTTGAGCGGCAGGGTGTCCATTTGAGTGATCAAAATGTAACTTTGTGAATTAAGTGATTCTTCACCGCTCAATTTGATTGAGACATCTGTCTTCATATCTTCCAAAAGGTTGATCTTTTGGAAATCTACGTGTAAATCTCCGCCCTTGGACGGTAAGTTTTGGATTTCCCTTACCACTACGTCATATGCTTGATCTCCAACCAAATTGAGTTTAAAAACAGCATTTCGTCCAGACGCGTGCAGGCTTTTTCTGAGATCGTCTTTTTTAACTCTGATAGAAATGGATTCCATTCCTTTTCCGCAGATATTTCCCGGCAAATAACCGTCTTCTCTTAATCGTCTATTTGCGCCAGTGCTGGAATGTGTTCTTTTCTCAGCGTTGATGATGCTTTCTTGTTTCATGATACCGATCCTCCCTTTGTCACTCACCCAATTTGTCTCGCAAATTGATAGTGAACTCATGCAGTGAAATAATAAAATTTTGATTTCAAAATTTCGACTGCTGATATGATTTCTTGACTTTTTAGGTGTAGGATGCCTCCATGCAAAATAATCTTAAAGCATATATCTCACTTAACAGTATACCTATATCAGCTAAATTACAATAGCTTTCGCTTTTCCTATCACTCAAGAACCTTTGACATACAGACGAAAAAAAACAGGAAGAGCGAACCCTTCCTGTTATCATGAAGCTGTCAAAATCAAACTAGCAACAAACGATTAGCCTAGACAGCACCCTGAGCCAACATAGCTTTAGCAACCTTCAAGAAACCAGCGATGTTTGCACCGGCAATGTAGTTGCCCGGCATACCGAATTCCTTGGAAGAGTCGTCACAAGCTTTGAAGATGGAAGCCATGATGCCTTTGAGTTTCTCATCGACTTCTTCAAAGGACCACTCGAGTCTCATGCTGTTCTGGGACATTTCGAGAGCGGATACAGCAACACCACCGGCATTTGCAGCCTTTGAGGGACCCATGATCACGCCGTTGTCGAGCATGTACTTCATAGCCTCTAATGTGGTTGGCATGTTAGCGCCTTCATTGACAAACTTTACGCCGTTTGCAACGATCTTCTTAGCATCGTCGAGCTGGATTTCGTTCTGAGTCGCGCAGGGGATGACTACGTCAACCTTAACGCCCCAAGGTTTTTCGCCTTTGAAGAACTTAGCGCCAGCAAACTTCTCGGCATAAGGAGCAACAATGTCTTTGCCGCTTGATCTCAGTTCGAGCATATAGTCAATTTTTTCACCGCTAATGCCGGCTTCATCATAGATGTATCCGTCGGGACCGGAGATGGTAACAACTTTTCCGCCGAGGTGATTGGCTTTGGTAACAGTACCCCAGGAAACGTTGCCGAATCCGGATACAGCTACTGTCTTGCCTTTGATTGTGGTTCCGTTTGCCTTGAGCATATTTTCGCAGAAATATACGATACCGAATCCGGTAGCTTCTGTTCTTGCGAGGGATCCGCCCCAGCCTACACCTTTACCTGTGAGAACGCCTTCCCATTTGTTGGTCAGTCTCTTGTACTGTCCGAACAGGAAGCCGATTTCACGTCCGCCTACACCCATGTCACCAGCGGGAACATCAACGTCAGCGCCGATGTACTTGTGGAGCTCTGTCATGAAGCTTTGGCAGAAACGCATGATTTCGTTGTCAGACTTTCCTCTGGGGTCAAAGTCAGATCCGCCCTTGCCGCCGCCGAGGGGCAGTGTGGTCAAGCTGTTCTTAAAGATCTGCTCGAAACCAAGGAACTTAACGATTCCGATATATACGGAGGGGTGGAAACGAAGTCCGCCTTTGTAGGGACCGAGAGCATCGTTGAACTGAACTCTGAAACCTCTGTTAACATGCTGCTTGCCAGCATCGTCAACCCAAGGAACTCTGAACATGATCTGTCTGTCGGGCTCGAGCAATCTGTCCACAACACCGGTTTCAACATACTCGGGATACTTTGCGAGTACTGGTTCGAGAGAAACGAGAATTTCTTCTACGCACTGATGGAACTCAGCTTCGCCGGGATTTCTCTTTTTTACAGTCTCAAGATACTGTTTTGTCAAGTCTGTCATTTTATCTCCTCTTTTCGCATTAGAATGAAATTAATGGTAAAACTTAGTGGTAACATCTTGTAAAATCACGATAGCATATTGAGAACTTTTTGTCAATAATCGCCAAGAAGTTTCAATATTCAGAAAAAGACGGATTTGAAGTTTCTGGAAAAGGAAAGTGGCGAATCCTGTATCAATTGCAATGAAAGAGTTTGAGGAGCTTTATCCCCAAACTGTTTTTCTCTGAAAAAAGGTAAATTTAACCTTGAAGTAAGGCTCGTTTTCCGATGGGTTTAATAGCCGAGCGATTCATCAATCAAAATGATTTCAATCGGCACTCCGGCCGGTTGCCGATCAAGAATCAAGGTAGCCATGCAGATTCGGTCGGGAGAATTACAGTTCATACATTTTCCTGTTTCTGCGCAGGGGGTTTTGCGGCCAAGCCGGCGGGCATTCGGCGGACAAGCTACATTTTTAATTCGAAGGATCGCTTCTTCATAATTGCGAACGATTTTATTCATGCCTGCGACTAAAAATACTTTGTCGTGGCCGTAGAGAATCCCGGAAAGACGGTTTCCTGTTCCGTCGATATTGACGAGACTGCCTTCTTCGGTGATTGCATTAATCCCGCTAAAATAGACGGAAGCGGTTGCAGCGGAACGCAAAATATCTTTGCGACTTTCACCGGGATTCGTGTACCAATGCCAAAAAACAGCATTCCCTTTTTCTTTGAAGGCTTCATAAATACGCATGTCGTTCACCGTCATTGATCCGCCAAAGCCAATGGATGCAGTGGAAGGAATCTGTGCAAGCAAAGCATCGAGGGCTTCCGCTGCTGTCACATAGAAGCTGACCCCAAAACCATTTCGTTTTAACTGAGCAATTGTATTTTCCGTTGTTTTGTTCATTTCAGACCTCCTGCTACAATCCGAGAATCAGGGTGGCAAGTGAAAAATAGGTGATGACTGACAACATATCTGTCATTGAGGCAATCATAGGACTTGCCATGAGAGCGGGGTCGATGGAAAGTTTTTTCGCGAGCATAGGAAGTAGTCCGCCTATAATCTTAGCCAAGGTTACGACGATGAGCATGGAGCAGCAAACGGTCAGTCCAACCAATACACTTTGCCCGTCAAGTAAAAGAATCTTAGCAAAATTAAGGATGCTTAGAGCGAGACCAATCGTAAAACTGATACGTGCTTCTTTCCAAAGAACAAGAGGCGCATCGCGAAGTTCAATATCACCGACGGCCATACCGCGGATGATAAGCGTTGCGGATTGAGAACCTGAATTGCCGCCCGTTCCCATGAGCATCGGCATATAGGAAACCAGAACGATGACGTCGGCAAGAAGTACTTCAAAACGGCTGATGATAAGACCGGTTACCATCGAGGAAACCATGAGGAAAAGCAACCAAGGGAAGCGGTTCCTCACATGCCGAAATACGCTCGTGTCGAGATACTCCTCTGTTGAGGCGGTCAGACCGGCCATCTTTTGAAAGTCCTCGGTCACTTCTTCTTCAATAATCTCTAAAATATCATCGACCGTAATGATGCCGACAAGGCGATTTTCTTTATCAACGACAGGCATGGCAATGAAACCATAGCGCTTGAATATATTTGAGACATTTTCTTGGTCATCAAAAACGTTTACTGCCACAAAATCTGTATGCATGATATCTTGCAAAGGAATGTCGTCATCTGAAATGACAAGAGTACGCAGAGAAACAATTCCGAAGAGCTTCCTGCCTTTATCCTTCACATAACAAGTATATACCGTTTCGCTGTCCATACCTTCTTCTTTGATATGAGCAAGCGCATCTCCGACAGTCATATCTGTATTTAGGCTGATATATTCGGGGGTCATCAAACTGCCCGCACTGTTTTCCGGGTAGTTCAAAAATGTATTGATTAATTTCCGCTCTTCTTTTGTTGATTTTTCGAGAATTTTATCGACAATATTTGCCGGAAGTTCTTCGAGAACGTCAATCATGTCATCAAAGGCAAGTTCGTCGATAATATAATGAAGTTCCTTATCTGTCATTCCGTTGATAATATCAAGTTGTTCCTCGCTGTCAAGGTATGAAAAAACATCGACTGCAACGTCTTTCGGAAGTGTGCGAAAGATTACAATACCTTTTTCTATACCAAGATCTGCAATAAGTTCTTCAAGGATTTCAGCGATATCAACGGTGTTAAAGTCCAAAAGGATCTCGCGAGCTCTGACATATTGTTTCTCACGCAAGAGATCGACGATTTGGAGGATCGCTTCGTCGGTTGATTTTTCGAGTTCAAATTCCATGGGTCTGTACCTCCTTCATAATAGATGGCACAATGACCCAAACCTCGAATGACAAAAATGGCTTTCGAAATCAAATCACAGTATTTGTACAACAAACAACAGGTGAAAAGATATCGAAGAGAACGCGATCCATCGGGGAAGCAGGGACATTATGCATGGGGCAATAGAGTGACAAAGGCTCATCACCGGTGCCGTAACTAGGGCCGGGTAACGTATCCATATCTGCTTCCACCTCCAATCTAAGACTCGATTTGTTTTTAAATCGATAATATAATTGCAACTAATCTAATAACCATAAAATTATAACCAATACAGAAAAACAATGCAAGCAGTTCAATAAATATATGACAAGTTCTTTACGTTCGAAGGAAGCTTCTTTACGAAGTCAAAGAAAGCATATAGAATGGAAAACGGAAATTGTAGATTTCTATTGATGACAAAAAATAAAAGAAACTGCAGTGAAAGGAACGAACATGGAAAATCTTCGTCTAATAGAAAGACAAGATATCGAGCGACTGATTAAAAAAAGACCTGCAAGCTTTCACAAAGGTGATTGTGGAAGGGTTTTGATTGCAGCGGGCAGTCACGGGATGGCCGGAGCTGCTGCGCTCAGTGCCAAAGCTGCCTTGCGAAGCGGAGCAGGACTTGTCAGAATTTCGGCTCCGGATGAACTGTTCCCTATCCTTCAGACCGCGGTCTTGGAGGCGACCTGTATCACAAGAAATCTGTCGAGCCAAGACTTGAAAGAATATAATGCGATTGTCATCGGTCCCGGTCTCGGAAACGATTTTTTGAACATCGGATTGATTGAGCTTGTTGCAAAAAGCGATTGCAGAGCGATTGTATGGGATGCCGACGCCATGAACATGATAGCAAAAGAAAGCCTTTTTGAGACGCTTCGGCTGGCCCAAAGCCGCTCGATTCTCACCCCTCACCCCGGAGAAGCCGCCCGCTTACTTGGCTGTTCCATCGCTGAAATCGAAGAAGACAGAGAAATCGCGGCGAGGAAACTTGCGGAGAAAACAGGTGCTGTGGTTGTGCTCAAAGGAAACGGCACGATTGTCGCTGCTCCCGATGGTGAGATGCGGATGAATTCGACAGGAAATCCGGGCATGGCGACCGGAGGAAGCGGGGATGTTCTTTCCGGTATCATCGCTTCTTTTTGTGGGCAGGGACTGAGCTGCTTTTCTGCGGCGTGTGCGGGCGTTTATGTTCACGGAATGGCAGGCGATTTGGCAGCGGAAACCTTTGGAGAATATGGAATCACTGCGGGCGATTTACCTATGATGACCGCTTTGGCTCTGAAAAAAATCTTATCAAATGAATAAGGAGAATGGATATGAAAAGAAATAAAATCATACTCGCAGTTCTCATTTTGACTATTGTTACTGCGACAGTCGTCGTTTTTGCAGATACGGCAAGTCCGGGGTCTTCTGAAGATCCTGTTGTTACGAAAAGCTACGTTGATGCGCAGATTGCAGCCATAAAGTCAAGCGGAAGCACTGCCGATTCCTTTCAAGTTGTGTTTGTTGAAAAAGGGAAAAAAGTAATCGGAGAAGAAGGCACGGAACTTATCCTTCGCGGCGGAACGGCCGTCGCTGTCGATAACGGAACAAACGGCCTTTCGGATCTGACTGCCGCTACAGAATTGATGGGGGGAGCTGCTGTCGCGAAGAACCATTTGCTGGTTGTTCCAAGGAACGACGGAAGGGGAATCAGCGCACAAAGCGATATTTACGTAATGATCAAAGGGGGACACACGATCAAATGATCCTGTGCCAAACAGTCCGATGACTGTACTTGTCGGAAAACAGACGGAAAAGAGAGACATTTAAGGGAGAAGAGATTATGAAAAAAAGTATGGGGATGCACACAAAAAGGTGGCTTTCCGGATTCTTGGCGGCAGTACTTGCGCTGAGTCCGTTGGCTATTGACCCCGCCTTTGCGGCAACATTAGGAGAACTGTTACAAACTAAATCACTCAATATTGCGTCGGAGACGGTTTTGGCAAACGGCGTTTATTGGAATTCAAGTTTAAGCGATAAGCTGACTGAGAATTATATCATTTACGAACCGAGTGAAGAGGTTCGCCCCATTATTGCTTATGGTCGCGACGTTTACGGAGCAGCAAGCTTTGCAACGGCAGCGGAAGTTGCTACGAGTGAATTCGGAGGCGGGAGCGTTTTGGCTGGGATTAACGGAGATTACTTTACTGTTTCTAACGGAGTCCCGCAGGGCCTTACAATAAAAGATGGAATTATTTACACTTCGGAAACGACAGGGTATCCTTCTGTTGGATTTTATGAAAACGGAGAGGCAATTATCGGAAGAGCAAATTTAAAGATTAAGCTTTCCTCTTCGGCGCTTGCATCTGCCATTCCCTCTCTACATATGAATAAAGTCATGACTCCCGCATGCGGAGTTGTTCTCTATACTGACGAATTTACTGATGACGATACGAATAAGGCTTCTATTGCAACTTATAACGTTTTGGTTCAAGTAACTGACGGAGAGGCGAGAATCAACGGAGTCCTAAACGGGACTGTTTATTCTGTTGCCCCGGGAATCGCTTCGACGGCAATCCCTCCCGGAATGGTCTTGTTATCCATGGCGAGTGGGACGACCTATACTTCAACCCTGAACCAACTGAAAACTCTAAAAGAGGGAGACCCTGTCAGCATTGAATTTACAGCGGATCAAACTTGGGAAGGTGTTACCTACGGCATTGGTGCCGGAGAAAAAATCGTTACAGCCGGAGCCAATGTAGCGCCAATGACGATGAGCATCCAAACCGCGCTGAATCCGCGTACCGCAATTGGAATAAAACAAGATGGAACGCTTGTGTTTTACACGATTGATGGCAGAAAAGCAGGGCACAGTAAAGGCGTGACCTTGGCTGAGCTTGCCAAAAGAATGATTGAGCTTGGATGCGTTGAAGCAGTCAATATGGATGGCGGCGGTTCCACGGCGGTCCATTCCATTTATCCCGGCAATTCTGTACTATCAACGGTCAATACCCCTTCGGAGGGATCTCTAAGAAATTGCGCAAATTATATCATGCTATTAAATACCGCTTCTGCGGATGGGCGGACAAAACATCTGCACCCCTATCCCTACAATGTGCAAATCCTTTCCGGAGCAAGGCAAAGCTTTACACTAAAAGCGACAGATGAAAACTATTATGCGTCTTCTGCCCCCGCGCAAAGCGAATTGTCATACAGTGCGGAGAACAATCTCGGAACATTTGACAGCGCGGGTATTTTTACGGCCGGGACACAAGCAGGCAGCGGGACACTCACCTTTAAAGATGACGAGGCTCTTGGTACCGCTACGGTGACCGTCGTTTCCAAACCGGATAGTATCAGTTTAGCGAGCCAAGGAAGCGGAACGGCAGTTACAACAGTATCAGTGAGTGGAGGAAACACATTTGATCTTGCTGTCAGTGCATTGTATAAAAAAATGCCGCTTACCGTTATGGATTCCTGCTTTACTTGGAGTGTAAGCGGAAACATCGGAACGATAGACCAAAATGGTTTGTTTACGGCTGCAAAATTGACCAGCGGAAGCGGAACCATTACCGCATCGATTGCAGGTCTTAGCGCATCTGTCCCGGTTACTATCACAAGTAGCGGGCAGCTCATAGAATCTTTTGAAGGTACGACTTCCGTGATCCCTGCAATCGAATCGAGCGCAATTACGGTAAAAAGTAATAATGATTTGACGAAAGTTCGTTATGGTTACAAGAGTGCTGAGGTTCAATACGATTTTTCAAAAACGGAAGAAGAAATCATTTCGATTCCGACGACAATAAGCTTCACGACAAACCCAGACACCCTTAGCTTTTGGGTTTACGGAGATGGCTCCGGAAATACAATCAATGCTTATGTTACAAACAGTTCCGGAGCGAGCGAAATTTTGGTGGATACGCTTTCCTTTACGGGCTGGAAACTTGTGAGCGTTGAACTCCCGAACGGAAGTACCGCCATACAGGCGCTTTATTTGAAGAAGGCAGGAAGTGATGCCGGAACGATTTATATCGATCAGATTATGCGTGCCATCGGTTACTATATCGATGTCACCTCCCCTACAATACAGTTGACGGTGACCGGGCAGTCCGTGACCGCAGTGGTCAATGATTTGATGGACACGGCCTTATCACCTGCAAACATGAAACTTACTTATGATGGAGAAGCTCTTACCTTCACATATGATGCGACAACAAAAAAAATGGCGGCCTCCTTGCCGGCGACGGATGGAAATGCTCATAAACTGACGTTAACGGCTGCGGATCGAAGTGGAAATTTAAAACGAGAAAGCATTGTTGTTCCGGCTACGCAAGGAGCAACAGTTCCGTTTGCCGACATGGGATCTCATTGGGCAAAGGATAGCACAGCTTACCTTTATAATCAAAACATCGTCAAAGGAGTCAGCACATCGCAAGGGCTTCTCTATAAACCCGACACGGGGATAACACGTGCGGAGTTTACCGTGATGATGAGTCGTTGGCTTGGCATTGATGAAACAAAATACCAAACGACGGTGCTGCCGTTTGCGGATGCTGCAGCGATTCCTTCTTGGGCGCTGGGGTCAGTAAAAGCAATGTATGAAAAAGGCATCGTCCAAGGTTCTGCATCGGGAACGAAATTAAATTTCAAACCGAACGGTACAATCAGCAGAGAAGAAGTAATGACTATCATCGGGAGAACGCAGCAGAGAGGCTTTGCGGAGGCTGATCTTTCTACCTACAGTGACGGTGCAAGCGTATCGTCTTGGTCGCTTCCCTATGTGAAATCCTTGGTAGAACAAGAAGTCGTTACCGGCTATAACGGCGGTCTGTGGCCAAAGAATGCGGTAACAAGAGCACAGATTGCTACGATTATTTACAAACTCGATTAAGAAAAAGACCAGCGGAGGTTTCTATGAATATCATGCTTTTTGCGGCCGGCGGAGATATCGGCGGCGGCAAAACCCATATCCTTTCTCTCGCAAGAGAACTATCGGAACGAAATAATCTAATGCTTGTGACCTTTGGAAAAGGGGGACTTGCTGAAGAGGGAATGGCGATGGGACTTAATATCGTCGTTGCGAATCACGGAATCAATATCATAGGAGATGTGAAAACTGCTCTCGCTGCGGTGCATCGATTCCAACCTGACATCATTCATTGTCATGGATCAAAAGCAAATATGTTTGGGGTCTTGGTTAAAAAGTTCCGGCCGACTCCCATTATGACGACAGTGCATTCGGATCCAAAACTTGATTATTACGGCTCGCCATGGAAACAGCATACCTATGGATTTATCAATGCGATTGCTTTGAGAAATATGGATTTTTATATGGCAGTCGCTGAACGCATGGAGCAAAAACTCATTGAACGAGGCTTTGACCCCCAAAAAATATTTACAATCTATAACGGATTAGACTTTTCCGAGGCAATCGATGAGCCGAGAGCCCTGAAAAGCGCTGAAGACGAAATCGTCGTAGGAATTGCGGCACGTTTGACTCCGATTAAAGACATTGGAACGGTTATTCGGGCCTTCGCGATGGCTTATCACAAGAATCCACAGTTGAAACTTAAAATTGCGGGCACCGGCGAAGACGAAAGGGAACTCAAACAACTCTCAAAAGAGCTCGGAATAGAGGCCCGGGTCGAATTTGTAGGTTGGATTACGGACATGAGTGCTTTTTTTAGGGGCGTCGACATCAACGTACTGGCTTCCCTTTCAGAGAACTTCCCGTATTCGCTGCTTGAAGGCGCTTATGAGCATTGTGCCGCCGTTGCGAGCCGCGTCGGAGGCATACCGATGCTTATTACTCATGGCAAAAACGGTTATCTGTTTGAACCGGGGGAAGTCGAGATCTTTAGCGACTATCTTTATAAATTGTCCGTAGACCATAGGCTAAGAAATAATCTCGGCGAAAAATTGTTTCGGAAAACAAAAAAAGATTTTTCTCTTGAAAAAATGTGTTCTCTGCAGGAAGATGTCTACCGAACGATTTTGAGACGCAGTCTACGAAAAGGAAGACAAGGCGCGGTTATCTGCGGAGCCTATGGGCGCGGCAACGGCGGTGATGAGGCAATCCTCAAAGCGATTCTCGTGCAACTGCGCGAAATCGATTCGGATATGCCGTTTTGGGTCATGAGTCGTAAGAAGAAAGAAACGCGGGCACTCAATAAAACAAAATCCATGTACATTTTCAATGTGTTCACTTTTATAAGGAGTTTGAAAAAGGCAAAGATTTTTGTCAACGGAGGAGGAAGCCTGATTCAAGATGTCACGTCCTCCCGTTCGCTTTACTTCTATTTGTTTACACTACAGGCTGCAAAATGGTGTGGCTGCAAAATCATCATGTACGGCTGCGGAATCGGCCCGATTGATTTGCCAAGAAATAAGAGGATTGCAGCAAAAATTCTTGATCGCACGGCGGACCTGATTACCCTGCGCGACACCGTGTCACTTGAATTGCTCAAAGAAATGAAGGTCGAAAAACCGGAAATCATTTTGGCCGCGGATCCCTCCGTCAATTTGAGAAGGGGTGATTCCGGAGAAGTCGAATTGGCATTCCAATCTGAGAAAATACCGGCAGACATTCCGAAAATCGGTTTTTGTCTCAGGAACTGGCCCGGATTCTCCGATTCCAAGGCGATTGCTGCAGCCGCAGATTATGCCTATGAGCGTTATGGGGTAACCCCGGTATTCCTTCCGGTCGAGATTCCAAAAGATATCAGTGCGGCTGATAAGGTCGTGAACTACATGAAAGCACCTTATTACACGTGCACTCGAAGACACAGCGTGGAAGAACTCATCGGAATGCTTGGTTCTATGGAAGTCGTCGTTGGGATGAGGCTGCATTCCTTGATCTTTGCCACAGCAGGCGGATCGCCTGTTATAGGAATCTCTTACGACATAAAAGTAGAAAGTTTTGTCCACGATATTGATTCGGCCGCTTGCATTCCCTTGGCGGAACTTTCCGCCGAAAAGCTCTGTGAGAAGATCGATGATGCAATGAAAAACGGCCGCAGTTATGCGGAACAAGCGGCAGCAACATTAAAACAAAGAGAACTCATCAACCGTGGAGCCGCAAAGAGGCTTCTTGCAGAAGAAGGGAGTCGAGTATGAAGCAGATCGTCTGCATATCAACCTCAAATTACCATCCGTTTCCCACAAGGAAGCAAAATATCATGAACCGTTTGAGCGATGCGGAGATTCTTTATATTGATCCCCCGGTCAGCCTGCTTGCGCCACTGAAAGATAAGTCTGCGAAGGCAAGAATTTTTGCTTACAAAGCAGCAGGACAAAAGGTCAAAGAAAACATCACCGTGTTTGCAGCACCTCCGGTTCTGCCTTTTTTCAACAAGCATCGTTTCATCAACAAACTCAACCAAGCTCGACTTGCGCGTTATGTCAAAGCTCGAATGAAAGAACATTCCTTTAATAAACCATATCTTTGGTGTTATTCGCCGACTTCCTGTGATCTCATCGGGAAAATCCCTCATGCAGGAGTTATTTACGACTGTGTCGACCGGCACTCAGCGTATAAAGGAATGATTAATCCGGCCGTGGTTGATCAAATGGAAAAAGATCTTGCAGAAAAGGCAGACCAAGTTTTTTGTACGGCACAGGGTCTTTATGATACGCTCTCGACTTACAACAAGAACACCGTTATGATTCCAAATGGCGCAGCCTATGAGTTGTTTTCCTCCGCGGCGGAGCCAAGGCATGAAAGCGCAGAAAGTGCACCGGTATTTGGATTTGTGGGTATGCTCCAAGAATGTATCGATTATGATTTGATTGCGAAGCTCGCTCAAGCATATCCGAACGGCGAAATTGATTTGATTGGGCGTCCATTGCCCGGGGTGGATCTTTCGAATCTCGAAAAACATAAGAACGTCAAGTTTCTCGGTTTGATTCCTCAAAAGGAGCTTCCTAAGTACATCAGGCGCTTTGATGTGTGCCTCAATATTTTTCGGGAAGGCAAGCTTGCAAAGGATGTCAGCCCACTCAAATTCTACGAATATCTCGCAACAGGAAAACCCATCGTAAGCACGAAAGAGCCCTTGCAGGTCATGGATTTTTCGGATGTGACATATATTAGTGAAACCACAGACGATTTTGTGTTAAAATGTGAGGAAGCGCTCAAGGAAGACGATTCCCAAAAGACAGAAAAGCGCATGGCGTATGGGAAAGCCTGTTCTTGGGATGAACGTGTAAAATGGATGGAAGAGATTCTCAAGCAAAGAGGCATCTTTTAATTTAGCAATTATCAGGAGGATTATATGAAGCTTATCAACGAAAAAGGAAAATTATTCGGTATCATCAATGCGGTGGATCTCATTATACTAATCGCAGTCGTCGCCGTCCTCGGAGGCATCGGTTGGCAACTTTTCGGAAGCAAGGTAAATGATGCGGTATCTCCACAGGTCGAATTAATCGCAGAAGTGGTTATTATAGGGACCCCTCCACGTATTATGAATGAGATCGAACGACAGGATCTCGTCGGTGAAAAAATCGTGGCAGGCAATGAATTCCTGAATGCAACCATCGAGGGCATTGCCTTTGAAGACTACATCATTCAAGCGACACGTGATGACGGTGTGATCGTTGATGCAGTGGACCCCAGCAAAAAAGATGTCGTTGTCACTATCAAAACGACAGTACCAAAAGGAACCCCAAGCCCCAAAATCGGAAGCCAAGAAGTGCGTGCAGGCAGGACCTACATCGTGAAAACACAGACCTTTGAGTGCAGCGGAACCATTCGCTATGTCGAGATTGCGGAATAGCCGTAAGGTTCCGGGGGTGGATATGATCAGTAATGTAATGAGAAACAGCATACCGGGGCGACTTTTTATTGCCTTGTTTGTGTTCTTTAGCGATAATTGGCAAAAAGGAAGTATTTGCCGCTTTTTTTCTGCCTTGGAACGAAACTATGAAGGCTCACTCACAGAGAAGCTTTGGCTTGGATTTTGTGGTGTGGAACCGACGACAAACACTTCTTTCTATGCGCGGATGATGGCAAAAACACGAAAAGGACTTGTTTCCTTTGGCGATATCCTTCGAAACAGTTTGTTTTATAGGGTGTTGATTGCTCTTGAACATTTCTATCTCCGAATCGTGAAAAACAGTCTTGTTTTTTCTTTCGTCAATAAACTTACGTTGCATCAGTGGTTTTTAGTGGCTTTTGTTTGTTATCTCCCACTGGAATATGTGATAAGGGATTTGCTGTCGCTTTCGATGCTCTCCTCTGTCTGGGAAGAACTCTTTCTGTTTGTGGTCGCTGTCCTGGTTCTTTGGAGAAGAGCACTTGGGCAGACGGAGTCGATTGCACGCGAAACACCCATTGATGCCTTTTTGCTCTTGTTTGTGGCAGTCGGATTTTTCCTGATGTCTGCCGTGGCACCGTATCCCTATGTTGCATTGGCAGGCTATCGAGCCGTTGTCGAATATATGCTGTGGTTTTTCCTGATTGTGCGTCTCATCGAAGATGACCGCGATCTTAAAGTCATTTACTATACTTTTGTGGGTCTTGGAATGTTGCTTTGCCTGCATGGAGTATACCAGTATATCGTGGCTGTCCCCATTCCGGCGAGCTGGGTAAGTCAGACGGAGATGGGGGTACGAACCAGAGTCTTTTCGCTGACCGGTAGTCCCAACATTTTTGGATCGTTGATCGTCATGCTCGCACCGCTTGCAGCAGGATTGATTTATTATTCCGAAAAAGTTTGGCAAAAGCTGTTGTTCTTTTGTGTGACCGGCATGATGTGCCTTTGCTTGCTCTTCACCTTTTCTCGAGGAGCGTGGGTAGGTATGGCACTTGCGGTCGTTATTTTTGCTTGCTATGTTGACCGCCGTCTATTAGTGATTATGGGAGCTGCCGTCGCAAGCGTTCTTGTGTTGGTTCCTTCGATTACCTCAAGACTGACCTATTTGTTTACGAGCGACTACGCCGAAGCTTCCGCGCTTGGGGGAAGAGCCGTTCGCTGGGAAACCGGTCGATTGCTTCTTTCTGAAAACAACCCTTGGTTTGGCTTTGGTCTGGGACGTTTTGGGGGTGCGGTAGCGATGAACAATAAGCTCCTTGACGAAACAGAGGAATTTAGCTATTTCTATATGGATAATTATTACCTCAAGACGATGGTTGAAATGGGTTATATCGGAATCCTTTTCTTTGGACTTCTTCTGGCAGC
>JAQUUY010000095.1 GCA_028693645.1 Eubacteriales bacterium
ATTTTTTGTTAAACTAACAGAGTCTGAAGAGGAAAGGAGCATCTATGTCAAGGTTACTGAAAATTGAATCCGGTCTTCCCGGATTGGACTTTGCGTTACAGAATATCCGCATTGGTGATAGTGTCGTCTGGCAGATTTCTACCATCGAAGACTATCTCTATTTCGTCAAACCTTTTGCCGAACGATCCATTGCCCTTGGAAAGAAAACGGTGTATTTCCGTTTTGCAGAACACAAATCCTTACTCCCCGAGCAAGAGGGCTTAAAAATAGTCAAGCTAGATCCTGACGAAGGTTTTGAAGCATTGACCGTTCGTGTAAACCGCGTAATGGAAGCCGAAGGACCCGATTCCCGCTATATCTTTGACTGTGTGTCAGAGCTGCAATCCGTTTGGGCGGCTGATTTTATGATGAGAAATTTCTTCATGGCCATCTGCCCTGCCCTGAAAGAACTTCGCGCCGTTGCCTATTTCAGCGTTCTTCGTCATAAGCATTCCTACAGTGCGACCGGACAAGTCAGAGAAGCCGCGAGCATCTACCTCAATGCAATCAAAGGGCCCTTGGGGATGTATGTACACCCGCTTAAGGTTTCAAACAGGCATACCTCAACGATGTTTCTCCCCCACCTGTTTAAGGACTTCAATGAAAACGGTCTTGTCCCTCTGACGGACGGAATCAGTACCAGCAAATATTACGCTCTGCTCGGGCCCAAAGGTATTTCAAGCAGCAAGCGACGTCTCGATAACTGGGATATCTTTTTTATGAAAGCGCAAAGTGCGACCAGACACGGTCCCGCAAAGCAAGCAGAAATCAAAGAAAAGTTGTACCGCATTCTAATCGGCAGAGATAGCGAACGCGCAAAACTTTTTACCGAAAACTTTGGCATCCAAGATTATTTAAACATCAATGACAGACTGATCGGCTCCGGAAGCATCGGCGGCAAATCCGCCGGCATGTTGCTTGCACGTAAAATCATTGAAAAAAACCGCCCTGACCTTGCCGAATACATGGAACCTCACGATTCCTTTTACATTGGATCAAATGTGTTTTATACTTATCTGATCAGCAATAACTGGTGGAAATTATGGTTCCAACATAAATCTTCAGAGGGCTATTTTATGGCTGCGAAAGCCCTGAAAAGCCAGCTCGCCTATGGAAAATTCCCCGAAATGGTACGTGATATGTTTAAAATCATGCTTGACCATTTTGGACAAAACCCCATTATCGTTCGTTCCTCCAGCTTTTTGGAGGATGGTTTTGGCAACGCCTTTGCCGGGAAATATGACTCCGTCTTTTGTGTAAACGAAGGAACTCTTGAAGAACGCTATGAAGCCTTTGTGCGTGCCGTCAAAGAAGTCTATGCGAGTGCCATGGACGAATCGGCGCTGGTTTACCGTCAACAACGCGGACTTGACAAGAGCGATGAGCAAATGTCGATTTTAGTACAACGGGTCAGCGGGTCTATCTATCAGGACATTTATATGCCCGGTGCCGCCGGAGTCGGTTATTCAACGAACACCTATGTCTGGAACAAGGATATCAATCCGGATGCCGGCATGGTTCGTATCGTAGCCGGTCTTGGGACACGAGCAGTCGACCGTATTTCAAATGATTATCCACGACTTGCTTCCTTGGACAAACCCACACTTACTCCCGGAGGACGTGGCCAGTTTGCTCAAAGAAACGTCGATGTTCTCGACTTCCAAGATAACAGCCTCGTTACCGTTCCTTTGGAAGAAGTCATATTGAAATCTCCGCCATGGTATCAAAAACTCATTGTGGAACATGACCGCGTCCGAGAACAGGAATTCAGTGATCGCGGAATCAAAAAAGAAATCGTCTTTACGACCTGCGAAAACATATTAAAGGACAAGCGCATCACCGAAACACTTCGCGAAATGCTTGCGACCATCGAAGAACATTATCGCTACCCTGTCGATGTTGAATTTACAATCAATTTTTCCGAAGAAGGAGATTTCTTGATTGATTTGGTTCAGTGCAGGCCCTTGCAAGCAAAAGGTACCGGCGCACATACCGTTATCCTACCGGAAGTCCCTTATGACCATATCTTCTTCCGACTCTACGGCGGCGCCATGGGTGGACCGATTCAAATGCCAATCGACTTGGTTGCAATCGTGGACGGAAAAGGCTATTATGAACTTGCGTACAACTCAAAATTCAACGTATCACGGGCAATTGAAGTCATCAACAATTACGCGAAGCAAACGGGTAAAAACTTAATGCTTCTCGGCCCCGGCCGTTGGGGAACGTCTTCGGCTGAGCTTGGTGTTCCTGTTCGTTTTGCACAGATATGCAATGCGAAAGCGCTTTGCGAGATGTCCTTTGAAAGCGGTCACCTCATGCCGGAACTTTCCTTTGGAAGCCACTTTTTCCAAGATCTTGTTGAGACCGATATTTTCTACGGTGCCATCTTCGAAAAGGATTGTTCGGAGGGAAAACAAAGCATCTATCGCCCGGAGCTTTTAGAATATGCAGAAAACATCTTTTCACAGATTCCGGATGCTCCCGTAAACTTAGCTTCCCTTGTTAAACTTTATGATACTTCCAAGCTTCATATGAACCTGATGGCAGATTCGACTTCGACCGAAACACTGGTCTACGCGCAGTCATTGCCTAAAGGAAAGGAATTCCAATACAAAGCAGAATAGGATAGGAAAGGACAATAGAAACACATGGATAACAGACCGATTGGTTTTTTCGATTCGGGACTCGGCGGGCTTACCTGTATCTCGCAGTTGATGAAGACGCTGCCCGACGAACGCATCATTTATTTCGGGGATACCGCAAGAACACCCTATGGCTCAAAAGCGCCATCAACGATTACCGCCTTTTCCACACAGATTGCGGACTTTTTGATTCAACGCGATGTCAAAATGATTGTGATTGCTTGCAATACCGTCAGCGCGACCTGCCTTGACGAACTGTCTGCACGCTACCCCGATACCCCCGTGATTGGCATCATCAAACCGGCAGCGGAAACGATAGCCGAAATTTGCACAAAAGACAACCAGATTGCGATTATTGGAACGAAAGTCACCATAAAAAGCCAAGCCTACGAAAAACTAATCCATGCGCTTTCGCCTTCTCTTTCGATTCATTCCGTCTCTTGTCCAACCCTTGTCCCTTTAATCGAAGAAGGCATCATCGAAAATCAGATTATGGATCTTTCCATCAGGCACTATCTGGATCAATTCATCTCGTACCATAATATAGACACGTTGGTCCTCGGCTGCACACATTACCCTTTGATCCGCACAAATATCGAAAAGCTCTATCCCGGGATTTCAATCATAAATCCCTCAAAGGAAATTGTAAAAAGCATCAAGAAAGAACTCACCGACCGCAATCTTTTGGCCTGTGGTTCTACCTTCGACAACACGTTCTATGCGAGCGATTTGTCCGAGAATTTTATTAATATGATCAATCGGATCTTTGCCTTGTCTGAGTTCCGCATTGCATTTAAGAGCTTTGATCTGGATGTTCAAAAATAAAAAGAGGAGGCGTAAAAAATGAAAACCGATGAACTATTGGAGCTTTTAGATATTGAGTCTCCTGATGAATTTGAATATTTCGAGCACCTTGCCGAGCTTTTAGAGTGCCCGGAAGAAATCTCACACGAAGCTTTTTGTGAGATTTTGCAAGATGTTGAGCAGAAAACACTCACAGAACTCTTGGAAACCTATTTTGAAGACCTTCTTGTGGGAATTCCGGATGAGGCGACTGATTTTTATACCTTAATCCTCAATATCAGACAGAGTCTGCTGGGGCTTTCTCTTTCCGCCGCCGGATCAGACCAAAGACGTTTCTTTGCCGATGAGCTGTTCCGCTTTCGCCTTTGGTATGTCTTTGATTCTGCTGTTTACTGCAAAAGTAAGATTGCAGGTTCGGCTTCTTCCTTTCCTGTAATTGAAGCACTTGCTCTCTACCGTCTCGAAAAGCTGGGCGAACAGGCCCATGAATACGATTTCAGCGAAGCCCTCAGTTACCCGCTCGATGAATACAGCGTCTCTTTCCCTTACAGCGTAGAGGAAGGTGAAGTCGACGAAGCAAGTATTGATGAAGAGGAAGATGACGACAATACCCTGATTGACAAGATTCTCCCCGTAATCGACGGAGAATACGCAGAGGAAGAGGATGATGACGCAGCAGTTCCTTCTTGGGAATAGAAAGCCGGTAATAAAGAATGAAAAAAAATCAAATTATTTATATTCTTACAATTCTACTAGCAGTAATCTATTTAATCGTGGGACATCAAATTGCCACACTTAATTCCACATCTTATCTTAGCGGAGTTACTGCAGAATATCAAAAAGCAGTAGTTGCAACAATTGAGGATACAACTTCTGTTCAAATAGATGTTGACGGAGAGTCAAAAACGGTAAACGAAGAAATATATATTACAGCAAAGGTTAGTTCCGGAGAAAAAAAAGGTGAAATTTTGCATGCCCTGCAAACATATGATGGCACCTTCTTGGGGTCGATTAAGAAAGTTGAAGTGGGCGATAAAATAGTCTTAATGAATAACCTCATGGAGGAATCTTCTGCCGCGTGGATTGTCATCGAATATGTGCGAAGCGATGCCCTATGGATTTTGGCTGGCATTTTAGCTGTTTGCATCCTTATCTTTGGCAGGAAAAAAGGCTTCAATACGATTTTGTCTTTGGTTTTCACCTGCGGTGCCGTTTTTACGGTCTTTATTCCCGCAATTTTAGCAGGACAAAACATTTACCTTTGGTCATTGATAACCTGCACTGTCATTGTTCTCGTAACGCTGCTCACGGTAATTGGTGCAAATCGAAAAAGCCTTGGTATTGGCTTAGGCTGCCTTGGAGGCTTTTCGGTTTCTGCATTTTTGATAATAATAATGGACCACATTATTAAACTGACCGGAATGATTGATGAAGAATCCATGTATCTGATGTACTTAAACGAAAACGATCCACTTAATTTAAAAGCGGTGATTTTTGCCGCCATACTCCTTGGTGCTCTTGGAGCGATTATGGACGTTGCAATGGATATCGGAGCTGCACTCTATGAGATTGCCGACAAAACCGAAACGCCTACATTTACTACCCTTGCGAAATCAGGGATGAACATCGGCCGCGATATATTGGGGACAATGGCAAACACACTCGTGCTAGCCTATATTGGAAGTTCGCTAAGCCTCGTTCTACTTTTGATGGCCTACAATAATTCTCTGCTCTTCCTTTTTAACAGAGAGCTAATCGTCGTTGAAATTCTTCAAACATTGGTCGGCAGTTTTGGAATCGTTTTCGCGATTCC
>JAQUUY010000096.1 GCA_028693645.1 Eubacteriales bacterium
CATCGGCTCCATTTTGAAAAGAAAATACAAACTCATTATAGCTTCCGCTAAAGCCCGCTGCCTGCCGACCAAAGTTCTCCGAAACATAGCAGACACCAAAGTTGTCGTTATCCGGCATCATTGCCTGTGCATTTTCCATCAGATAGATATATTCCGGGTTCGCCACAACACCCGCGATTTTCAGCTCATATCGGGCACCGTTAATCTGCAATATGATAGAATCTCCAGGATGCAGGTCTCGTGCTTCCGCAAATTGCTGAATCAAAAGAACTTCTTTATCCGAAAGCCCCCGATTCTTACCCTCAATCAACGTGGAACGGCACAACTCCTCCGAATCTTCCGCGTAAGTAACCAACCTTATATTTACACGTTCATTAGGGTCTTCCGTAATCATCGGCACATCCGTACTAATTCTGCCCGTCACGTTCTTCACACCCACGATGCTTTCCAAACGCTCTATTTCCTTTGCGGATACGGCTCCGGTCTTTATAAAAAGATCCGCGAACTTATTTTCCTCATAGTAAGATTCTACCGTATGCCTCATGTTGATTGCGGTCATGCTCATTGCCGTAAAAATTGCAATACCGACAATAAGGATTACAACGACTGCAAGGAACTGGCTCTTCGACTTTAGAATCATCCGAAAAAGCATTCGGTCAATTTTAGTGGTCCTTTTTACCATTTAATCTCCCGCACCGCCAAAGGCGTTTCGTTGATATAGTTTTCTATGATTTCACCGCTTCTCATTTTGATAACCCGATCCGCCATCAAAGCGATATCCGCATTGTGCGTGATTACGATTACCGTTTTTCCCATCTCATGATTCAGTCGGTGCAAAAGGTCAAGAATGGAGATTCCGGTTGCATAATCCAAGGCTCCGGTCGGTTCATCGCAAAGCAAGATTGCCGGATTCTTTGCAACAGCTCTTGCAATTGAAACACGCTGTTGTTCTCCTCCGGAAAGCTGCGCCGGGAAATGCTCCTTGCGGTCAGAAAGGCCGACTGCCTCAAGAATCTGGTCGATAGGTAGCGGGTCTTTTGAAATTTCCGTTGCCAGTTCCACATTTTCTTCAGCCGTAAGGTTTCCCATGATGTTATAAAATTGGAATACAAAACCGATCTGATTCCGACGATATTCGGTCAGTTCGGTTTCCCGAAACCCCGTAATTTCCTTTCCCCTCATACGAAACGTACCGGAAGTGGGAGTATCCATGCCCCCGATGTTATTGAGTAAAGTGCTTTTCCCTGAGCCCGAAGGCCCGAGAATGACAACAAATTCGCCTTCTTCCACAGCAAAGGAAGCGTCCTTAAGCGCCTTGACTTCAATTTCACCCATCTGATAGCTTTTAGAAAGCTTTTCCGCCTCCAATATTAACACGTCAGAATCCTCCCCTTATTTCTCTTATTTATAAAAACAACGTCGCATCAGATTGAGATATTCATCGAATTCTTTGATTGCTTCGACCGACAAATCCGAATAGCGCTCCATTTCTTCGCTTTCCTCTTCCGAGAAAGCATTGACCGCCCAGTTGATTATTTTAATCGCTTTGGGGAGATCGATATCGTCTCTGAACTTTGAAAAATCAATACCTTCATATACTCTTGTATATACTTCTTCCGTATAGGTGTGAAGGATTTTTTCTATTTCTGCGGCGACTTCCGGGCTTTTTTCCTTTGATACTGCGAAAAGGAATTCAAAAGCCCCCGGATATTTTTTTATGATTCGATATTTGATGAGAACAATTTCACGGAAACGCTCAAAAATATCCGTTTCCTCCCAGTTCAATTCCTTATAAATTACCTCCAACAGATGGTTCATCTCGTCCATCAGATAAAAATATAACGCTTGTTTGCTTCCAAAATAGTCGAATAGCGAACCCTTTGATATCTTTGCTTCCGTTGCAATCCGGTTCGTCGAAGCGTTGTCATAACCGTTTGCTGCAAATTCCTCAATCGCCGCGTTAAGAATCCTTTCCTGCTTTTCGGAATCTAATGCCTCAAATTTCTCTAACATTGTTTCCTCCTTTTTCGAACAAAACACTAAAATTGAATCGGGGAATTTATCTTTTTAACCGGTGACCGAACTGGTCATTTTTACCTTATATACCCGATGACCGATATGGTCAATCATGCATTTTCTTAAGAATACAAAAACACCTGCGAAACATATTACTGTCCCGCAGGTGTCAAAAAAACAGATTACCCTCTGAGCACAGGGGGAAAAGAGCCTGCAATTTTTTTCAATATTACTGCCAAAATGAGAGAAGACGTAATCGTTAGCAAGCTAAGCACAAAGTAAAAAACAGGGAGCGGAATCCCATCGAAAAGAGCTTGCAAGCGGAAGGAAAAGAAGCTCAAAAGCATCGCATGTGAGAGATATGCCTCAAAGGTATATTTATCGACGAACGAAAAAATCCTTTGTAATACCGGAATGTTTCTTACTTTTCGCCCCAAGGAACAAAGTGCAAAAACAGATGCCGCCGTGAGCAAAGCAACCCCCGGATTCAGAAAGCTCACACAGGAAAACGAGAGGGTTCCTGTTTCCCTTATGTAAGCAATCGATTTGATTGCGCCATAGCAAAACGAAAAAAAGTATAGCAACCAAAACAAAAGTGCCTTTTGAGAAAGCATGCGGCAGAAGTTTTCATAGTAACGCCCGCAAAGACAACCCAACCCATAAAACAGGAGATAGGAAAAGAAAAGCCGCGTTCGATACATCGCGAAAAGATCTCCGAAGAGATTGCCCCGCGGAACAAGCGGTTCCATCTTTAATATCAATAAACACCCGAGCACAAACACCAAACAAATCGACCACCAAGCTTTTGATCCGTAACTTTTTGTTTGCAAGAAACGAAGTGCTCGCACGAACAGCGGCGTAATCAAAACGAATTGAAAAATCATCACCACATACCAAAGGTGATAGCCGGCCGACCCCGTAAGCACCAAAAAAAGCAGTTCTCTGATTGAGCCGGGGAAAGGAAGCAAAGGCCCCGCAAGGTGCAAATTGTATAAATAATATGCAACAGACCAAACGCAATACGGCACAAGAATCGTGAAAACTCTTTTTTTCAAAAACCGTTGATAGTGATAGCTTTCTATATGATAGGAAAGAAGGAGACCAGAAACAAAAATGAACATCGGTACCGCGAAACGCACGATTTCAAAAACGACAGCAATAGCCGAGAGTTCATATACTCCAACAAGAGATGTTCCACGCCTTGCGTAGGCACCGAGGATATGCTGCAACACCACTCCAATAAATGCAATCGAATGCAAAAACTCAATTTCGTAAAGCCGTTTTCCGTTCAAAATGATACTTCCCTTTTTCTGATTTTCTTGCATGAGTTCACCATCTATTTACTGCGTAAATAGGGTGAGCTGACAGCGCAGAATTTCAAGGCCTTTTTCGATTTCTTCTTTGCCTATTGTCAGCGGGGGGAGAAGGCGCAAGGCGTCACTTCCGGCGGTAAGAATCACAAGCCCGCGTTTTAGCACGTCCGCCGCAACTTTTTTGGGAGAAAGTCCATCCAGCACGATACCCAGCATCAGTCCTTTTCCACGGACTTCTTTTATGGCGGGAAGCTGCCAACCTAAAATGATTTCTTTTATCCTATCGCCCTTCTGCGCGACGCCGGCAAGAAATTCCGGTTGGGAAACGACGTCAAGCACCGCGTTGGCGCCCGCACACACGATAGGATTCCCTCCAAAGGTCGAACCATGCATCCCTTGGGAAAGAACGTTTTTGCATTTTTCATTGACCAAGATTGCTCCGATGGGTAACCCGCCGCCAAGGCCTTTTGCCGTCGTGACGACATCGGGTTCAACAGAAAACCCTTGATAGGAAAACATGGTTCCCGTTCGGCCATTACCGGTTTGGACTTCATCGAAAATCAGGAGAATATCCTTTTGGGAAGTTAGTCGAGCAAGCTCATCGACATAAGTCTGGGAAAGAGGAATGACTCCACCCTCTCCTTGGATTCCTTCGACCATGACAGCGCAGACATCGTCCGTCAACGCCGCCTTAAGTTCGTCGCTATCATTTGCCGGAACGTAACGAAACCCTTCCACAAACGGAAAGAAATAGTCGTGATACGAGGGCTGCCCTGTGGCAGTAAGCGCTGCCATAGTTCTTCCATGAAAAGACTGCAACAAGGTCACAATCGTGTGTCTTCCTTTTCCGTACTTTTCGAAGCTATATTTTCTCGCAAGCTTAATGGCTCCCTCATTGGCCTCGGCTCCGCTGTTACCGAAAAATGCCGCCTTCATTCCGGCAAGTTTTGTAAGACGGGATGCAAGCACTGCATAAGGCTCTGTATAAAAAAGATTCGAAACATGAGAAAGCGTTGCCGCTTGCCTACTGACCGCGTCTACCCAATGCGGGTTTCCATATCCGAGCGATACAACGCCGATTCCACTTCCAAAATCAATGTATTCTTTGCCTTCGGTATCATATAAGAAAGGACCTTTGCCACTGACAAAGGCCACGTCATTGCGTCCATAGTTTTGCATGCCGCTTTCGGCATCCAGTTCCTTTATTTTTGCAAAATCCATTTTTGTTCTCCTATTTATTGTGCAGTTATCATTGTGCCGATTCCCTCATCGGAAAGGATTTCGATGAGTAAGGAATGTTCAATCCTTCCATCAATGATATGGGCTCTCTCAACGCCGCCTTCGAGGGCTTCGATGCAACAATCGACCTTCGGAATCATTCCTCCTGTGATAATGCCTTTTTCACAAAGTGCAGGCACATCAGCGAGATGGATTCTGGAAATCAAAGTGCTTTCGTCATTGACATCTTCCATGATTCCGCGGACATCCGTCAACAGAATGAGTTTTATGGCTCCCAAGGCAACGGCCAGCTTTGCTGCAACCGTGTCAGCGTTGACGTTATATACCGGATTTTCGTCGATTCCGTGAGCGATTCCGGACACTACCGGAATGTATCCCTTTTCCAAGGTATCGTTGATGACCTCAGGAGAGATTCCAACGATTTCTCCGACAAGACCATAGTCTTTGCCCGGTTTGTCAATTTTGACCGCACGAATCATGCCGCCATCCATGCCGCAAAGACCGATTGCTTTGCCTCCGACATTATTAATCATTGAAACGAGGTTTTTGTTGACCTTGCCGCAAAGCACCTGTTGAACGATGTCCATGGTCTCTTCGTCAGTGTATCTGAGTCCATCAACAAAATGTGTTGTTTTGTTAATCTTCGCAAGCATTTCGCTAATTTCGGGTCCACCGCCGTGTACCACAACGATGTTGATTCCAACGAGCGAAAGCAGCACGATAT
>JAQUUY010000097.1 GCA_028693645.1 Eubacteriales bacterium
ACGGGCAAAGAAAAAATATTGAAGACCTTGCTGACAAGCTGACGTTACAGGGCTATCGTAATATTGTGGTAATCGGAATCGGTGGCACCTGGGCCGAATGGCTGCCTGTCGTGACCGTGATGCGACATCATACCGATCTTCCCATTTATCTTGAAAACGCCGCAGAACTGTGCGTTAGATCAGACAAGCATTTTCTCACTCCGGACTCTTTAGTCCTCACCGCTTCTGCTTCCGGCGACACAAAAGAGATCCTTGAAGCGGTTAAAATGTGCAAGAAAATGGGCATTAAAGTAGCCGGCTTTTCAAAAAATGCAGAAACCCCACTTGCAAAAGAACTTGATTATCTGATTGCAAACCCTTGTGGTGATTGCGAGGATTCCTATTTGATGTTCTTCCTGCTTGGTCTTCGTTTGCTTTTCAACAGAGGCGAATTTGATTCTTATCCAAAGTTTGCTGATCAGATGGCAAAACTTCACGACAACCTGCTGCGCATCAGAGAAGAATTTGAACCGAAAGCTGCTGAAATTGCTCGGTCGTATGCCAAAGAGCCATATAATATTTTTGTCGGTTCCGGTACTTTATGGGGTGAAACCTTTCTCTTTTCCATGTGTATTCTCGAAGAAATGCAATGGGTCCGAACGAAATCGGTCACATCCGCAGACTTTTTCCACGGTACATTAGAACTTGTAGAAAAGGACGTCCCCGTTTTTCTATTCAAAGGAGAAGATGAATACCGATCTTTGGACGAGCGTGTGGAACGTTTCTGCCAGGAACGCACAGAGAAACTGACTGTCATCGACACAAAAGAATATCGGCTGGAAGGCATCGATGACGAATTCAGAGTGATCTGTTCCCCGATGATTCTCACCGCTCTTGTCACAGAACGCCTCGCAGCTCACTACGAATTAAATACAGGACACAGTCTGAAATTCAGACGTTATTACAGACAATTTGACTATTAGATAAGCCGGGAGGATTTCATGATGGGTGATGCAATCGTCACACTGCTCGATGTTGATAAATTTTTTGGTGCAAACCATGTTATAAAAAAACTCAATCTAACCGTGCAGCAAGGAGAGTTCCTTACCCTGCTCGGTCCCTCCGGTTGCGGAAAAACAACGATACTGCGTATGATTGCGGGATTCGAAGATGCAAGTGCCGGAAGCATTGAAGTTCAAGGCGAGCGTGTCGAAGATAAGGAAGCATTTGAGCGGGATGTTAACACAGTATTTCAGAGTTACGCCCTCTTCCCCCATATGACGGTCTTCGATAATATCGCTTATGGTTTAACCGTGAAGCGCGTGCCCAAGCAAGAGATTAAAGAACGCGTCAAAGAGATGCTTGCCCTTGTTCAGCTTGAGGGTTTTGAAGGACGGCGGCCTGATATGATGTCCGGTGGGCAAAAACAACGCGTGGCGATTGCACGAGCCTTGATTAATAATCCAAAAGTGCTTTTGTTGGATGAGCCTCTTGGCGCACTGGATCTGAAGCTCCGAAAGCAAATGCAGCTCGAACTCAAACGCCTTCAAAAAAAGCTCAATATCACATTTATTTATGTGACTCATGACCAAGAAGAAGCGATGACTATGAGCGATCGAATCGCGGTCATCAACAATGGAATCCTCGAACAAATCGACACCCCAAAAGAAATCTACAAACACCCCAAAACACGCTTTGTTGCTGATTTCATCGGCGAATCAAATATACTTGAAGGCCAAGTGCTGGATTGTCAGGATGGTTTATGTCGCATTCAGCTTGAAACGGGAATGGTTTTGCTGCAATCGCCGAATCGAAAGCCGGCGGATCCGGTAATGATCTGCGTACGCCCGGAAGTCATGAAATATGAAAGATCTCCTGTAGATGGGTTTTCACTGCCCGGCACCATAAAAGACATTATCTTTGTTGGCGCACAATATCGAACACTCATTGTGCTCGAAAACGGAATGGAAATTAAGGTTAATCGCGTCAAACCGGAAAAGGACCTAAAAGAGGGAGATTCCGTGTATTTGTACTGGGAACCCGAAGATGCTCTCGGAATCGGAGATCTGAAACAAGGAGGATCGGTAAATGAACAGCAGTGATACGGTGAAAATCAACAGCCGACTCACAAAACGCCGCCATTTCAAGCGAAACACCGCTCCCGCTCTTGCTATGGCCGGCCCCGTCACTTTTTGGATGCTGTTTTTTGTATTGCTGCCCTTACTCTATGTTATATTTATCAGTTTTATGTCAAGAGACCTCTATGGTGGAATCGCCTTTGAGTTCACAACAGAAAACTACACAAATATGCTGAAACCCGTTTATTTGAATGTTATTTGGCAGTCCATCAAGCTTGCTTTCTTTACCACTCTCATTTGTCTTTTGATTGGATACCCCTTTGCCTACTATATCGCTCGCAAGCCGTCAAAGGTTGCTGCTAAGCTTTTAATGCTTATTATGATTCCCTTTTGGACCAACTCTTTGGTGCGCCTTTACAGTCTGGGTTTACTGGCGGCGCCAAAAGGCTTTATCAATATCGTTCTTCAAAAACTTGGTTTGATTTCTGAACCGCTGCAAATGCTTCACACCAATGGGATTGTCGTTGTCGGTCTTTTGATCTCCATGCTTCCTTTTGCAGTGCTTCCCTTATATGCTTCCATCGAAAAATTAGATAAATCCTATTTAGAAGCCTCGAGTGATCTCGGTGCAAGACCCGCGGTCACCTTTTGGAAAGTCACAGTTCCGCTTACGCTTCCGGGTATCGTTGCAAGCATTATCCTCGTGTTTATTCCCTCCCTTGGTATGTATTATGTACCGGAAACCCTTGGCGGAGGAAAAATCATGCTGATTGGAAATTTGATACGCAATCAATTTCTTGTTACGCGAAACTGGCCTTTTGGTGCTTCCCTTTCGATTCTTTTGATTCTGATCACTCTCTTTATGCTTTGGTTTTACACCAGAGTTGCGCGGCTTGACGAGTTGGAGGTGTTCTAAGTGCCTAAACACAAACGGGAGCGAAAAAAAAGAATCGGACAACGCATTGCAACCGGCTTTGCCCTGTTGATTTATTTGTTTATCTATGCGCCGATTGCCGTGATGATTGTATTTTCGTTCAATGATCAAGAAACCAATTATTTCTGGAACGGGTTTACCCTGCGTTGGTATGAAAAGCTGTTTTATGATTCTTCCATCGTAGAATATCTGTGGGTTTCTTTGATTATTGCTGTTTCCGCAACCATACTCTCTGTCATCATTGGGACACTCGGCGCCGTGGGACTGGTTCGCTTTGAATTCAAACTGAAAAAGCTTGTGAATCAATCTCTTTATATTCCGATTGTAATTCCCGAGATTGTTCTTGGTATTTCCCTGTTAATCTTGTTTGATTTTATCAAGCTGCCCTTGGGCTTCATCGCAATCATACTTGCACATGTCACCTTCTGTGTACCCTTTGTCATTATTATCATGCGTGGGCGCCTTGCCGGGCTTGACCTTTCTGTCGAAGAAGCTTCGATGGATCTTGGCGCAAATCGAATGACAACTTTTTTCAGAATTACTCTGCCGATGCTGTTGCCGGGGATCATATCAGGTGCCTTTATGTCTTTTACCTTGTCAATTGATGATGTTATTATCAGTAATTTTGTGGCCGGTCCTTATTCAACGACTCTTCCGGTAAAAATCCTTTCTCTCGTAAAGACAGGGCTTTCCCCGGAAGTCAATGCTCTCGCGACCATTATGATTTTAGTCATGCTCTTTGGAATCCTTGCGAATTCGATAGTTCAAGCTGTCTTGAGAAAGAGAGCTTCAACGGTAATAAAAAGTTATTTTTAATGAACATCAAAAAATGAGGAGGAATCGTCAATGAAAACAATGAAGAAATCTTTGCTCTTTCTGCTGATCGCGGTCATGGTATTTTCCCTTTCCGCTTGCGGCGGAGCGGCAGAGGAAGAAGCCACTCCCGGAGAATTGAATGTTTACATGTGGTCTGAATACATGTCAGAAAGCGTGGTTCAAGGTTTTGAAGAAGAATTCAACATTAAGGTCAATTTTTCTTATATGAATTCCTCGGAAGAAGCCACCGCAAAATTGACCAGTGGCGGCGGAGACCAATATGATCTCGTTATGCCTTGCGATGCAGACATGACAGCGCTGATCAATGGCGGTCATTTAGCAGAAATGAATCTTGATAATATCCCCAATTTTGCAAATCTCGGAGAAGCTTACAAGTACAGAGAATTTGACCCCGAGAACAAATATGCGATGCCTTATCTGATGAATTATGTCTATGTCATCTACAACCCCGAAACCTGCCCCATTGAGATTACAAAATACCAAGATCTTTTTTCGCCCGAGCTCAAAGGCCAAATTTCTTCAATCACAGGTATCCGCAATTTATTCCCGATTGCACTTGTCGCTCTCGGATATGATCCGAACAGCAGTGTAGAAAGTGAAATTGCAGAAGCATACGAATGGCTGAAAGGCTATATGGCAAACGTCAAGGTTTTGAGCAGTGATGATACCGAACAGGCAATCGTTAGCGGTGAATGCTCTGTGGCACTCGTCTTTGACGGCCAGGCAGGAAGAGCGTTTGAAGCAGTTCCCGGACTCAAAGTTGCAGACCTTAGCGACCCGATTCAGCTGGGTGTTGACGAACTCGTTATTCCGGCCAATGCTAAAAACAAAGAAAATGCAGAACTCTTCCTCAACTACTTGTTGGACGCAGAGGTCATGGCAGAAAACTTGATTGCGAATCCTTACACCTGTCCGAATGTTGAAGCGATCAAACTCACCGAGGATTCTTACAAGCTTAACCCTGCTATCAATATCCCGCAGCATATGAAGGACAACTACTTCCTGCAGTTAGATGTAGGCGAAGCAGCTACTGTCTACGATGAATACTGGACCATGCTGTTGTCAGAGCAATAAAAGTTCAGGCACTATTTGCTCCGAAATAAGCTGAACTGACAACGGTAGAAATGTATAAAAAACAGAGGAGTCGCGATACGTTGCGACTCCTCTGTTTTTCTATTCTTACTTGAATTTTTAGTTCTATTCTTACTTCAATATAACAATCGTTACCCCGCGATTTCCGGCGATTCTGCTTTCTTGATCCGATAAGAACGGACAAAGGGAGAGCAGTTCTCTCTTTCTGTCTGTCCAGTTTTCTCCTCCGCAAGAAGCGCGTACCACTCCGGCAAGGCATTCTTCTCTCAGTTTTCGGCGTACAGCCGAGCCAATCTTTCCTCCAA
>JAQUUY010000098.1 GCA_028693645.1 Eubacteriales bacterium
CAGGTTACGCAAGGTGTAGAACATGCACCCCATCGTTCACTCTTTTACTCAATGGGATATACAAAGGAAGAGCTTGACCGTCCTTTGATTGGCGTCGTGTCAGCGTACAGCGAGATTGTTCCCGGACACAGCCACCTCGATAAAGTTTCAGATGCGGTCAAAGCAGGCATTCGAATGGCGGGAGGCACCCCCATCCTAATCCCCGCAATCGGTGTCTGTGATGGTATCGCAATGGGTCACGTCGGAATGAAATATTCACTGCCGAGCAGAGAGCTGATTGCTGATAGTGTTGAAACCATGACTTTAGCGCATTGCTTTGACGGACTGGTTCTCGTTCCGAGTTGCGACAAAATCGTTCCGGGCATGATTATGGCAGCAGCACGTCTGAATATCCCCGCCATTCTTGTGAGCGGAGGTCCCATGATGCCAGGAATCCACAAAGGACGAGAAATCGATCTCAACACGACTTTTGAGGCGGTTGGCGCGAGAAAAGCGGATCTCATCGATGACGATGAACTTGCGCGCATCGAAAACTCCGCCTGCCCCGGATGTGGATCTTGTGCCGGTATGTTTACAGCAAACTCCATGAACTGTTTAAGTGAAGCAATCGGACTGGCTCTTCCCGGAAACGGAACCATACCCGCAGTACAATCCGCCCGAATCCAGCTTGCAAAGCGCTCTGGAATGCAGATTATGGATTTGGTCAATCGTGATATCAAAACACGAGATATCATTAATTCGGAATCTGTAAAAAATGCTTTGGCCGTAGATATGGCTCTTGGCTGCAGTACCAACAGTGTCTTGCACCTTCTCGCTATCTGTGCAGAAGCAGGAGTCGAATTGAATCTCGAGATCATCAATGAAATCAGTAGCCGCACTCCGAACCTTTGCCACTTGGCTCCTGCCGGACACACACATATGTCCGATTTGAACGAGGCTGGCGGGGTCCATGCTGTCATGGCACAGCTTGCGGAAGGCGGATACTTGAATACAGAAGTTATCACCGCTACAGGAAAGCCGCTTGCGGAAAACCTTAGCGGCCGCGCTAACACAAACGAAGAGGTCATTCGTCCTTTGTCAAATCCATATAGCACAACAGGAGGAATCGCGATTCTGTGGGGAAACATATCAAAAGACGGTGCTGTTGTAAAACGTTCTGCCGTAGCACCTGAAATGCTTGTTCACAGCGGACCTGCTCGTGTGTTTGACAGCGAGGATGCTGCTATCGACTCCATCTATAAAGGAAAGATTATAGCAGGCGATGTCGTCGTAATCCGTTATGAGGGTCCAAAAGGCGGCCCCGGCATGCGCGAAATGTTAGGTCCTACTTCCGCTTTAGCCGGAATGGAACTCGACAAAAAAGTCGCCTTGATTACTGATGGTCGTTTCAGCGGTGCCTCAAAAGGGGCTTCTATCGGCCACGTTTCTCCCGAAGCCGCAGCAGGCGGAGAAATCGGGCTCCTTCGTGAAGGCGATATCATTGATATTGATATTCCCGGCAATTCAATCAACGCCAGGATTTCTCCCGAAGAAATGGAGTCTCGCCGTAAAAGTTGGCAACCGAATCCGCCAAAAGAACTAAGCGGTTGGCTTAGCCGTTATATCCGTTTGGTTTCTTCAGCGAATACCGGAGCAATCTTGAAATAACTACGTACTGTTAGTAGCGAATGTACTGTCAGTTGAAAAAGAGGGGAAAATACTTCCCTTCTTTTTTTATTGCCTATTCACATATTTAACGAACATTTTCGTCTTACCTTTCAATAAACATTCTTGTTATAAGGCGAACAAATAAAAATAAATCACTTTGTTTGTATCTATTTCTTGCCCTCTTTTCTTGAAATCAACTCACTTTTCTATATAATGAGAACATGTTTACAAATAAGAACATATTAATAATTGTGAATCAATGAATCGGAGGAAAACATGGACAAACTCAAAGTCGGCCTGATTATGGGCAGCGACAGTGATTATCCCGTCGTCAAAGGTGCCGCAGCGATTTTCGAATCGTTGAATATCCCTTATGAAATGAGGGTATTATCCGCACATAGGACACCCGCACAAGTTACTGCGTTTTCAAGTCAAGCAAGAGATAACGGCTTTGGAGTGATTATTGCCGCTGCAGGAAAAGCAGCACATTTAGCAGGCGTGATTGCGGCACATACCACCCTTCCGGTAATCGGAATCCCAATGAAATCTTCGACGTTTGACGGAATGGATGCTCTGCTTTCCACAGTACAAATGCCAAAAGGCATCCCTGTCGCAACGGTAGCGGTCGACGGAGCAGAAAACGCGGCCTTATTGGCAGCCCAAATTCTCGCCGTCTACGACAAAGAACTGTTCGAAAAATTATCTGCAATGCGTCAAAAAATGACTGACGATGTTCTTGCAAAAGATGCAGAGCTTTCAAAAGTACGATAATTTATCCAATATGATTTCAGTATAGCTCACAAAATGGAGGAAATAAAAATGAAAAAATTAGAGCAGGTTTATGAAGGAAAAGCAAAAAAAGTATTCAAAACAGAGGATGCCGAACTTTTTATCGTCTCATACAAAGATGATGCTACCGCTTTTAACGGTCTAAAAAAAGGAACCATCGTCGGCAAAGGCGCAATCAATAATCAAGTAACGAACCACCTTATGAAGCTTCTTGAGAAAAGCGGGATTCCAACTCACTTTGTCGAAGAGATTTCCGAAACTGAAACAATTGTAAAAAAAGTTACGATTGTTCCGCTGGAAGTAATCGTCAGAAACATTGCTGCGGGATCGTTGGCGAAACGCCTTGGTCTTGAAGAAGGCACCAAAATGAAGAAGACCGTTCTCGAATATTCGTACAAGAATGACGAGCTTGGTGATCCGATGATTAATGAGTATCATATCTTTGCCATGGAATTTGCGACAAAAGAAGAACTCGAACTGATTGCAGGTTATTCCATGAAAATCAACTCCATTTTATCGACTTACCTTGCAGACCTCGGGATTGAACTAATCGATTTCAAGCTTGAGTTTGGTAAGCTTTCGGACGGAACGATTGTTTTAGCAGATGAAATTTCACCGGATACCTGCCGTTTTTGGGACAGCAAAACCGGAGAAAAACTTGACAAGGATCGTTTTCGCAGAGATCTTGGCAACGTGGAAGATGCCTATCATGAAATCATGCGCCGCCTAATGGGCAAATAATCGTAGCGGCTCACATACAACAGTGTTTTTGTGTGAATCACGAAAACTACGGGAGAGGAAAGCAAAATGTATCAATTATCGGATAAACTCCATGAGGAATGTGGCGTTTTTGGTGTTAGAAACACCGGAAATGTCGATGTCGTTTCTTGCACCTACTTGGGTCTTTACGCACTGCAACATCGGGGACAGGAAAGCTGTGGCATGGCAATCAACGATGATGGTGTGATCACAGGATACAAGGACCTTGGCTTGGTGAGTGAAGTCTTTACAAAAGAAGCCTTAGAAAAACTTCCAAGCGGAAATATGGCAATCGGACATTGCCGTTACAGCACCGCAGGAACAAGCACTCCCATCAATGCGCAGCCACTGGTGATTAGACACGTAAAAGGCAACATGGCGTTAGCGCACAATGGAAATCTAACAAATGCCAACGAACTCCGTGAAGAGTTGGAACTCTGTGGCGGTATTTTCCACACGACCAGCGATACCGAGGTCATCGCCTATACAATTACAAAAGAACGTCTTTCCGCTTCTTCGATTGAAGAAGCAATCGGAAATGCAATGGATAAAATCAAGGGTGCTTATTCCCTCGTCATCATGTCTCCCAAAAAGCTGATTGGTGTTCGTGATCCTCTTGGATTCCGCCCTCTTTGCATCGGTCAAATCGATGGCAGTTATGTTATTGCCTCCGAAAGCTGTGCACTTGATACGGTCGGAGCAAAATTTGTACGTGATGTCAAACCGGGCGAGATTGTTGTCATTGACGATGCGGGGCTTCGCAGCATCGAGGACCATTGCTCGGACTGTAAAAAAGCTGCCTGCGTTTTTGAGTTTATCTATTTTGCCCGTCCCGATTCTGTAATTGACGGCAGTTGTGTCCATACCGCGAGACAACGCGCAGGGGCATTTCTGTCTTTGGAACATCCGGTACAGGCGGATGTCGTAATCGGCGTCCCTGACTCCGGACTTGATGCCGCAGTCGGCTATGCAAAGCAATCCGGAATTCCATATGATGTGGGCTTTATTAAAAACAAATATATTGGAAGAACCTTTATCGCACCTCATCAGTCCGAAAGAGAAAGTGCACTTCGAATTAAATTAAATCCGATTTCTTCAACAGTCCGTGGAAAACGCGTCATCTTGATTGATGATTCGATTGTCAGAGGAACGACCAGTAAACGCATCGTAAAACTTCTGCGTGAAGCCGGTGCCACTGAAGTCCATATGCGCGTATCCGCTCCGCCTTTCCTGCATGCCTGCTATTTTGGTACAGACATCAAGTCGAGTGAGCATCTCATCGCTGCCAACAATACCATAAAAGAAATGGAAGAAATGCTTGATGTTGATTCTCTCGGTTTTCTTGGTATTGATAATGTGACCAAGCTTGCCGACAATGCAACTTTTGGATTCTGCACCGCCTGCTTTACAGGAGACTATCCGGTTCCAATCCCTACAGATGCGCCGGATGCAAAATTCGAAAAAAAGTTTCAGGAAGCAAAAGCAGCAGAGAAAAAATAGTGAGGATATAGTATGAAAAGTTTCAGTGAATTCTATAAAGAATCGGGTGTAGATATTACGGCGGGATACGAAGCCGTTTCCCTGATGAAATCGCACATTCAACGAACGCTCACAAGCGGCGTACTCGGAGGCATCGGTGGCTTCGGGGGGCTCTTCGAACTGGACCTAACAGGGATTACAAAGCCTGTTTTGGTTTCGGGAACCGACGGTGTCGGAACTAAACTGAAGCTTGCTTTCCTTATGGACCGACATGACACCATCGGAATTGATGCGGTTGCTATGTGTGTCAATGACATTATCTGCTGCGGAGCGAAACCGCTTATTTTCCTCGATTATATCGCGGTCGGTGTCAATCACCCCGAAAAAATAGCTTCCATCGTTTCCGGAGTCGCGGAAGGTTGTGTCCAAAGCGGCTGTGCTTTGGTCGGCGGAGAAACAGCAGAAATGCCCGGTTTTTATGGACCGGAAGAATATGATATCGCCGGATTCTCCGT
>JAQUUY010000099.1:0-2093 GCA_028693645.1 Eubacteriales bacterium
CAGGTTCTTTTTCTGTGGATTATCGTCGGCTTGGCAATTGGAGTGTTTTTCGGAAAAAGCAACAGGATTGTCAGAAAAGGAAAGGTTCTCTTCTATAAGCAAAACCTAATCCTTTCGCTCGTTTATTTGGCATTTCTTCTCCTTAACCAATTGACGGTCGCTATTTTAAAGGCATATATCCCGTTGCTCTTAATCCTTGCAGCCGTTGCGATGGGAGTGCAGATCGGCTTTTTGCTAATGACACTTTTCTTGGTAAAAAAACCGAAAAAAGCCCCGATGATTTTACTGCTAATCCTTTGCCTTGCTTGTTTGACTCCTTTTGCGTCTGTCAGCGCCTCTTCTTCCGAGGGTTCGGCCGAAGAAGCTCCTGCGGCTGAAGTCGTTGCGCCCTCGATTATGGACATTACCCCAGAGGAAATCGGAATGAGCGGAATCAGCGAGGGGAATCATACGGCCTATGACGAACTCTCCGGAGGGAATCTTGGCACCTCCTTGGTATTTGACCGAGGAAAACTGGGAAACAGCGAAAACGGAAGAGCATTCCAGGGTGGAAGTGTTCGGTTCTTCAATTATTATAGAGTGGCAGCTCCGGTCGGTAGTATTTACGAATACGGTGTCGATGGCACTACGGTGAGAGTATACTATGGCATAGAGATTTACAAGGAAAGCACGACAGAAGAACTTCTTGTACAGCTTGAAGCCCATGCGGCACAAAGAGCCGCTGCTGGAGCAAGTGTCAGTAATTTCGACATGGGCGGCAGTAAAGCCTTTCGAATGAACGAATCTTCGGGCGTAGTAGAAGGCGTGACCTATATGGCAACCATCGAGGACACTCTGTTCACGATGGTTTATACCTATACCCGCCCGATTGCTTCTCCAATTGAAAACGTAACGACGTATGCACCTCCAAAAATGAACGAAGCGCAATTGGACGCTCTTTTTGGGAAATGGACAAAACGCATCATTTCATCGGAGGAGTTTGCAACAGAAAAAAACTTTGATAAAGAAGGGGAAGAAGCCGCTGAGTCCGGGCATGGAGTCGAAAAAGAAAGCGGAGAAAAAGACTCTTCGGGAAAAGGCGGAATCTTTGAGGCATTGACGAACGGAAAAAATCTTCTTGAACTTGTTCCGGTCAAAAATAAGGATGCTCTTTTGGCAAATCTTGCCGGAGGCTTGCTTGCCGGAGGCGGAATGATTGTTTTTTCTCTGTTTACGGCAATTCCGGGAAATCTTCCACTGACGGACGAAGAAGAGGAAGAAGAAGTTGAAGTTTTTGAAATCAGCAAGATCCCGGGAATTGGGATGCGACGCGAGGACGGAAAATATTGGACAAAAAATCACGGGTGGCAGGACGAAGCATTCCCGCGCTTTCAAATTGAAAAATTAGAGCGAACCCTTTCAAATTTCGCATTTGAATTAGAGAAGAGCACCCTCGCCGAAGATAAAATGATGGTCGACATTTTAGAAAACGAAAAAATGCTCTGTGAACGCGAACGCAAGCTTTGGATTGAGGATTATGAAGCCTGTACTAATACAAAATATCAAAACACGCTCCCGAGTGATTCGGCAGCCAATCCCATTAGTTGGAACTATAAGACGGATCTTGGCACGATGCTTGAAGATGGAACATTTTCTGAATTGGCCAAAGAAAAGAAAAAAATAACAACAAAGCAAACACTGATGCAGATTATTGAGCGAACCGGTTTTCTCTCCGATGAACTGTCGCCGGACCTGCACATCATCAATAATCCTGTAAATGAAAAGATTCTTACGGAGGCAGGCGTTCTCGATGCATATAACGCCGAGATCCTTCATAGAACGGGCAAAAATAAAGAAGCAATGCAAGCGGTTTTCCATTTTGAAAAAACCAAGACGGAAGGGGCTTCGGATTCATTAAAAGCCTTGATTGCGGGGGCGGAAGCCTTTGCTGAGAGCTTGCTAGCGAAAAAAAGGTAGAGGCAAGACATCTAAATGACAGGGGATGAAATGATGGAAGAAGCAGGAATCTTAAAAACACAATATACCGACCGCGAAATCTGGGACTTTGGGGTGAGGCGAGGCTTTCCTGAAAATCTGGAATTGAGCCTTTTTCG
>JAQUUY010000099.1:2193-5057 GCA_028693645.1 Eubacteriales bacterium
CCTAATCCAATCGAAGAATATCTTTTTGAAAATCCTGAGCTCACAAAAGTCATGGATCATATTGTCGCATCCGCCTTATTTCCGCAAAATGTGATTCACCTGTTTTCGGATATCGGGGGAAATCAGTTTCGCATGCGAGCGGCGCAGTCAATCCAGGGCGGTCCGGATACGGCCTTCGCCATTTTTATTCGAAGCGGGAAAGACGGAAATCAATTTGGAATTGAAAGCCCGGATACGATACGTGCTTTAGTTGCAGAACTTGCTTGTGTGAATGGAGAACAAGCCGGCGAATCTTTTTCGTTTGCGCCGTTGGCACAGCTTGTTTTATTGGCGGCGGCTGACCTAGTCAGGGAAAATGCGATTCAAGGTGGGCGATTTACCCCTTCGGCCCTCCTCAATTCCTTTGATCCAGTGAGAGAAAGTAGCTTCAAACGTTTTTCGGCGCCGATTACGGAGATTGTTGGCGATCGGATTCTTACCGCAGTCACAATTGAAGATATGACACAACTTGTTGAAGAACTTACCACACAGGGCGTTTTTATCAAGGAAAAAGCAGGAGATCGTGTGGCCTATACCTTTGCTAGCGGATTTCGTTCGCTGCCCGAAATGTTTTCAAGTGCAGAAAATCGCTTTGCTTTATTCCGCCATGATGCCGATGCAAAAGGAGATCTTCTATATGTCTTGTCAGAGGGAGATCTTTCCTGGGCCTTTATCGTAAAAGACGGAGACGGCAGAATCGAAAGGATGAACAAAGATGGTTTGGCAAAAGTAATTGCTGAAATTTTCCCGAGATCTCTCTTTTGTACAAATTGCGGTGTGTCGCTTTCCCCCGGATCGCGCTTCTGCGAGGAGTGCGGAGCAAAGGTAGAATAGAAGTCAAAAATCCCTGAGTTATAGGTTTCTAGTGCCAATTTATAAACGCCAGTCCTATTTACCTCGAAAACCGGTCGTTCCTCGAATTTGTTGGAACTCGGACGGTTTCTACGGCAAACAGGTCTTGGCGTTTTTTCATTCGAAAATCGTCGGAGTATTGAAATCAGAGAAATCGTTTCGCTGTGCAACGCCAGCTCTATTTACCTTGGAAACCGCTCGTTCTTCGAATGTGCATAAAGTTAGAGCGTCGAGTAAGCAAAATGTGCATTCTCGAACTCGGACGGCTTCTACGGCAAACAGGAGCGGGCGTTTCTACGTCAGAACATCGTCGGAGTAGGGAAATCGAGAAAATCATCTTGCTTGCCTACTCCGGCCTCGCCTCGCCGCGGGCTCGGAGTAGTGAAATTGAAAAAAAGTCCGCGTTTCAATACCCTTCGGCTTCGGCGAAAATCGTCGGAGTAGGGAAATCGAGAAAATCATCTTGCTTGCCTACTCCGGCCTCGCCTCGCCGCGGGCTCGGAGTAGTGAAAATGTCAAGAAGTCCGCGTTTCAATACCCTTCGCTTCGCCGAAAATCGTCGGAGTACTGAAATCAAACAAATCGTTTCGCTGTGCCTACTCCGGCCTCGCCTCGCCGCCGGCTCGGAGTAGTGAAAATGTCAAGAAGTCCGCGTTTCAATACCCCATCGCTTTGCCGGACATCGTCGGAGTAGGGAAATCGAGAAAATCATCTTGCTTGCCTACTCCGGCCTCAACTCGCGACTTGCTCGGAGTAGTGAAAATGTCAAGAAGTCCGCATTTCAATACCAATCTGCTTCGGCGAAAATCCTCGGAGTACGCATACCGGACAAATCACTTCCTGTGCCTACTCGCGACTCGTCAGCTCGGAGAGTCGGAGTAGTAAATTTGCCAAGAACTGCGCGTTTCAATACCATTCGGCTTCGGCGGAAATCGTCGGAGTACGCATACGGGACAAATCAACTCGTTGTGCCTACTCCGACCGGCGTCTTGCCGAAGGGAATACTACGAAAAGCAAGGAAATGAGCGAAAAAAGGAAAGAAACCTTGCTTTTTTTAATGAAAGTTAATAGCAAAAAAGAAAACAGGAGACATGCCAGATGCACCGTCTCCTGTTTTCCTTGCTTGGGATTGCAATGGGATCAATCTATATATACTGTAGATGATCTGCGTTTCTTATATAAGTGCTTGTTTCTATGAAAAGCAAAATAGTCTCAAAGGCATCTCGAAAAATGAAAAGCACCTGTATCACTTATGTCGGCAGAAACCCAAAAAACTTTAGCTAATCAAAAAAATAAAACAAAATCTTCCGCTTCCCACAAAGGGAAGGGGGAAGAATCAGGAGCCCAAAACCAAGGCACTGTTTTGGGGAGAGCAAAAAACAAAAAGGCTCGGTACTTAAAAAAATAATAAAAATAAGGCTAAAAGCAATCCTAAAACCAATCCTAAAACCAAGGCCCTGCGATTTAGTTTGAATTTGAATGGAACTGTGAGCGTGCGCGCGAGCGAGAGAGTGAACGGAAGTTAGAACAGATTGCCTTGAGGGCGTAGACTGCAAAATAGGAAAGGGTAGACAAGATGACGATTGCTGCACCGGAAGCAATCTCAAAGGAGTATGACAACCATAGACCGACAAAGCAAAACAGATTTCCCAAAAGAACAGACAAAAGCATTCGGCGCTTTAGTTGACGAGAGAACAACGCTGCCGTGGCCGCGGGTGCTGCGAGAAGCGCTAGAATCAAAATGATGCCGACGACTCGAATAAGAGCGACCGCAGTCATTGCAATCAAAACCAGGAGCAAATAATCCAAAAATCCGGTTCGCACTCCGCGGAGAAAAGCGAATTCGCGGTCAAAGAGGTAAGCCTTCCAATCATGGTAAAGTGCCAAAATCACGAAGCTGACAAAGATGGTAAGACCCAGCATCAACCAAAGATCGGCTTTGGTCACCGAAAGGATGCTTCCGAAAAGGTAAG
>JAQUUY010000100.1 GCA_028693645.1 Eubacteriales bacterium
GGTGTCGGATATCGTTTCGCCGAAAAATAGTACCAAGAGTTCTGCTTTGACAGGATTGCTTTTATAATCTTTCATTGTTACAATGGTTTTGACTGTGTTAACAGAAGAGAAAGGAAGCGCTTTATGTTTAAAAATACATCGGAGATTGTAAGCAACCGGGAGGTTCTTACAAACCGATAGGTGTAACGGCCTCCCTAAAGGTATTACTTAATCTTTTAGGAGGAAAAAAATTGAATAAAATTGATATGAAACATTACGGACTGAGCCCCCGTTTTTTAGCGGAAGCCACATTATATGAAGGACAAACGGTCGGCAGGATTATTTCTCAGCACAAGGATCTTTATAAGGTCGTTTGTGAAAACGGGTTTTTGTCGGCAGAGGTGTCCGGAAAATTTCGCTTTGAAGTAAAATACCTCTCCGATTATCCTGCGGTCGGGGATTTTGTTATGCTTGACCGAGATGCGGATGAAAACGGAAATGCAATTATCCATCGGGTGCTCAAACGGAAAAGCGCATTCATCAGAAAAGCAGCAGGAACCTCAAAAGAGGAACAAATCGTCGCGGCAAATATTGATATCGTTTTCCTCTGTATGTCGATGAACAATGACTTTAATCTTCGCAGATTGGAACGCTATCTTTCGATAGCGTGGGACAGCGGCGCGATTCCGGTCATCGTACTGACAAAATCGGATCTTTGCGAAGGGATAGAAGAAAAGCTTGCAGAGGTAGAACAGATAGCGATTGCGGTTCAGACGCTTGTCACTTCAAGTATGAGTGAAGACGGATATCAGCAAGTGCTCGCCTATATGAAAGCGGGTCAAACCGTTGCGTTTATAGGTTCTTCGGGTGTCGGAAAATCGACATTGATTAATCGTTTGCTTGGCGAAAATCTGATTGCGACAAAGGGACTCCGAAACGATGACAAAGGAAGACATACCACCTCAAGAAGAGAACTGTTTCTGCTTGCACAGGGTGGAATGGTCATCGACACGCCCGGCATGCGCGAACTCGGCCTTGAAAGCGCAGATCTTGCAAGAGCCTTCGCTGATATTGACGAACTTTCAAAAGAATGCAGATTTCGAGACTGCACTCATACCAAAGAACCCGGATGTGCCGTGCAAAAGGCAATCGAAGAAGGTTCAATCCCCGCAGCGCGATTGGAAAGCTATCGCAAATTAAAAAAAGAAGCAAAATATGAAGGGCTGAACTCGCGCGAAATTGAAACCGAAAAAATCAACGAGATGTTTCGTGAGGTTGGAGGAATCAAAAACGCACGAAGAATGGTCAGCGATAAAAACAGAAATAGAAGGTAGCAGAAAGCTACGAAGCAAAAAAGAAACGGAGTGAAGGCATGGCAGAACCATTTTTTATACTATTTAGTTTGTTGTTTATCGGGTATGCATTCGGAAAATCCGGGTGGCTCACACCCGCAATGAACGAAGGAATTTGTACGATTCTTGTAAACATTGCCATGCCTGCGCTTCTGATCTCCAGTATCATAGAACTTGACATCGGAGGACGTACTCTGGGCGACTTTACTTTGATGGCACTGCTATCGGTAGGTTTGTTTTTTTTATACGCGCTTTTGGTTCTCCCTTATATGAAACTTACAAATACGCCAAAAGCAAAAAGAGGAATGCTCCAACTTTCGATGCTTTCCTCCAATAACGGATTTATGGGATTCCCGGTCACGCTTGCTTTTTTTGGTGAAACAGGGCTGCTGCTCATGGTGGCAAACAACTTTGTGATGTGTGTGATTTTTTGGACTTTTGGTGTGTATGTACTAAAAAGAAGTAAACGAATTGAAGAAAATCGCAGCAATCAAAGAAAAACAAGTTTTCGCGACGTGATGTCACAGATTATGAACCCAAATGTTATTTCCATTATTATCGGAATGGGACTGGGCTTTACCGGGATTGATGGTTTTATTCCGATTCCGGTCAAATCGCTACTTGCGATGCTTGCAGCCCTTGCTACGCCACTCTCGATGCTCTATATCGGAGTCACCTTGTCCGGTTCGGACCTGAAAAGTCTTTTTCGCGACCGCTTGATTGTGAGCGCTTCCCTTACTCGAGCTATTGTTTTTTTCGCCATAACAGCCGGCATTCTATGGTTCTTGCCGATTTCGGGACTAATGAAGCAGATTTGCCTGCTTGTTGTCGCACTGCCTTCGGCTTCTGCGATACCGGCAATGACGGCAATTTACGGGACGGGAAAAGAAGATGCCACAAAAATTGTTGTTTTTTCAACCCTGTTATCTTTGCTTACCGCGCCATTAGGCGTCTGGATCGCAATGCAACTCTTTTAATCTTGCTATATTTAAAATCAAAAAATAAGGAGCAGTTTACTGTTCCCCGTAGGAACCGTCCGAGCTCAAGAATGAACCTTTGCCCACTTGACGGGCTACTATACTTTCATTCGCAGAGTGAGCGGTTCCCAAGGGAAACAGTAAACTGCTCCGATTCAGTTAAAACCATTTGTGTTTTTTGAAGTAAAGAAAGCTTCCAATCGCAACGAATGCACTCACAATAATTAACATGGGATAACCCAACGGCGAGCGGTATTCGGGCATGTCAAAGTTCATTCCGTACCATCCGACAATCAGCGTCAGAGGAAGGAAAATCGCGGTAATCACCGTGAACAGCTTCATGATACTGTTTTGGTTGATGTCAATCTGTGTCTGGTAAGCTTCACGAATCTGTGAGAGGTAATCCTGCGTATTATCAATTGTGCCGAGAAGTCGTTCGGTGCGATTTGTCAAGATGCGAAAATAGCGAACCTCTTTTTCCGTAAACAAGGCGTTGTCATTTTCTTCGATAGCGGCGGAGATGCTGGAAAGCTGGTCGTAATAACGCTTGTAGGCAAGCAGCTTTTTTCGAAGCGCGATAATCTCGACCGAATAGTCGCCGGTTTTCATTGTAATCAAACGCTCTTCCAGTGCTGAAGCTTGGTCTTCAATGGAATCGAGTAGCATAGAATCTTCCGAAGTCAGATCGTCAAAAAACAACTGAACAATGCGTTCGAGTGTTAAAACGCGCGGCGCCTCATCCGTAAAGCTGATCCGTGAGATCAGCTTTTTAAAAACAGGGAGCTGAAAGGGTTCTTCGCAGATAAATAAGAGGAGATTTCGCTTAAAAATGATGGAAACCTGATGTTCTTTTGTCACAGGGGAATCAGTCGCCGGAATGGAAAGAGAAATGAAATCGAGCCCCTCGTGGCTTTCAAATTTGGTCGCTTTTAACAGCAGGCAATCTTTGACCACTTTTTCATTGATTTGAAAAATACGGTTCTTATCCGGAAGCTCTTCCGGCGAGAGAAAAGAAAGGCAGGGGAGGTTTTCTGCTGAAACATCCGAAGGAAGATCCTCCTCTTTGAATAATTTCTTGTCATGAATATACAAAATCATCCCGTTCCTCCTTTATTCTTGAAAATTCATTGATTCACTTAATAGGCTTTGAAAAGGTAATCGACAAAACAGTCGAGTTCTTGGCGGGCAGGGAAAATTGCGCGAGCATTATCGCTTTTTCCGCCGCCTTTTCCGCGCCAGACTGCTGCATTATCGCGTACAATCTTTCCGCAATCGGGAGTGCCGTTGCTTTGAAGGTAAAGGGTGTTTTCTGTCGGTGAGATCAACAAAACAAGCCCGCGCAGGGGTTTGGTCAGCAAACGGCCAAGGCCTGTCAAATCGTCGATTTTTAATACCGAGTATTCGCGAAGTACTATTTTTTCGCCGGACGAAAGAGCTGCTTCAATTTCGGCCGCGTGTTCTTCAAGGTAAGTTTTTTTCAAAGCATAGAGTTCTTGACGAATGTCTTTGCTTTTTTGTTCGCTGATTGAAATCTTTTCAAGCAAGGTCGAAGCTTCAGCGGAATTGCGCCTGCAGAGGGTCTTCAGTATTTCTTCACCTTCGCAAAATCGCTGAAAAGCCGGTTGGCCTGCATCAAAGGTGATTCGTGTCATCCCTTTATAACTGTCATAACGATAAATTTTGATAAGACCGACCGCGCCTGTTTGTTTGGGGTGGGTGCCGCAACAGGCAACGCAGCCTGCGGCATTGTTTTCGTCGCCGACACAAACCAACGTGATGTCTTCCTCGATGGCAAGTGCTTTACGCATCGGAATTCCTTCGGTTTCTTCTTTTGTATTATAATGCCGAACACTGACGGCAAGGTTGTCCCAAATCATTTTGTTTGCTCTTAACTCAGCGCTTGCAATCATTTCATCCGTAAATTCGGTGAAGTCGGGATTTTCTTCCAAGGCGATATCGATGGTCATGTAGTCTTCACCCATATGAAAACCGCGGTTCACGCCGCCGAAAAGCTCGTAAAAAGCTGCAGAAAGAATGTGCTCTCCGCAATGCCTTTGCATATTCAAAAAACGCCTTGGCCAGTCGAGTCTAGAGGAAATCATATCGCCGACAGATAGTTTGTGTGTAAGCGGACCTGCAATCTGATGAGATACGATACCTTCGTTTTCGGTCACGTGAGAAAGAGAAGCAAGAACCGCTCCTGTCTGTGGGCATACAAAATCACCTAAATCGCAAGGCTGGCCGCCGCCTTCTGCGAAAAATATCGTTTGATCCAAAATCACAGAGGTCGCTTCTCCGACTTCTTCAAGAGCGAGAATCCTGCTGTCACATTCGGTCGCATATACTTGGTCCTGATAGAGTTTTCTTGTTTTTTCCATTTGTTATCCCTTTATCGCTGTAGTTCGCGTTGTTTCTCCAACCAGTATAGCATGAAAGCTCTTATTATTGTATAATCAAAACAGAATAACCCGGTCGCTTTTCTGCTGCTTTCTCTAATATAAACAGGGAAACTTTTTCTTCGAATCGAGCAAGCCTGTGGATAAATAAGCGGAATATAGTGAACGGAATCGGAACGGTTTGAAATTTCAACAAGAAGCAGTGGCGAAGTTGTCCACAGCCCCTATGGGATAAAATTGTATACAATTTTCCGCCTCGTGTGGAAAAGCCGCGCAAGTCTGAAAATTTAGAGATCG
>JAQUUY010000010.1 GCA_028693645.1 Eubacteriales bacterium
AACCAAGGGAAACGCAAAGGCCTGCAAGAGTTGATTCGCGTTGCCGGACTTCCGGCGGGGCACATCAAAGCGGAGCAAGTGGCTTTCGGCATTGTTCCCCATTTGAACGCAGGCGGACGTATGCTGTCTGCTGAAACAGGAGTGACGCTGCTGACAGCGAAAGACGAAAAGACCGCAGCAGAAGCGGCGCAGCTTCTTTCTGAAAATAATCAGGAAAGGCGACGAATCCAGGAAACTGCATTCGAAGAGGCGGTTAGGATTGTTGAGGAATCTCACCTTGATGAACCCGTTCTTATCATTGATGCGCCGGATACCCATGAGGGAATTGCGGGCATCGTTGCCGGAAAGATAAAAGAAAAATACCATAAACCATCACTGATTCTCACGGGAACGGGAGATGACTATTGGAAAGGGACCGGAAGAAGCATCGAAGGCTTCGATCTTTATGAGATGCTGTCGGTTGCGCGCGATTTGTTTGAAAAATTCGGCGGACACGCCGGGGCTTGTGGATTTTTGATGAAGAAAGAAAATTTACCTGCGCTCAGAACGGAATTACGGTCATTTGCTCAAGGAATTTTACAAAGAGAACCGGAGGCATTCCTTCCTAAATTCTATATTGACGAAGTCCTTGATTCGTCGGAATTGACTCTCGATACCCTGCGTATGTTTGAACTTTTCGAACCCTTTGGACAAAAAAACCGTAAACCCTTACTTTGCCTGCGGCAACTCGTTTTGCATAAGCCTGTTTTTATGGGTGAAAAACAGCAACACGTTAGATTTCTTGCCTCGTCCATTCCCTGCATCCTTTTTGGGAAAGCAGCAGAGTACCAAGAACTCTTTTTGGAGGGGACGTCCGTCGACCTACTCGGCTATGCGGAAATCAACCGCTGGAATGGTTCGGAAAAAATACAATTTGTGGTGCTTGATATGCGATGCTATAATGAATGATGTCAAAAAAGCATAAAGGATGTAATCAATGATAACGATTAAAAAACGAAATTTTCTTTTCCTTGCGATTGTAGCGGCCTTGATTGGCGTACTTACTGCGGGAACGGTTTTTGCCGGCTATTTTATCCTGACCGATCAGGTCTTTATCTCCTCAAAAGAATACCGTGAGTATAAGAATAACGAAGAAACCTTTGGCGAATTAGCCGAATTGGAAGCCTTGATTAACGAGAAATACTATATTCCCGTAGACAAAGAAGCCCTATATGAAGGCATGTACAAAGGCCTTTTTGCAGGTCTTGAGGATCCCTATTCTACCTATTTAACAAAATCGGAATACGAACAGCTCATGATTTCAACGACGGGCGAGTACCAAGGGATTGGAGTCACACTTGAACCCGACAAAAGCGGTTTTATCAATATCGTTGCGCCGATGGACGGATCTCCTGCGGAAAAAGCGGGAGTCAAATCCGGCGACAAGATTCTCGCGGTCGATGAAGTGAAATACAACGGAGAAAGCATTGATGCGGCAGCAACGGCCATGCGAGGGCAAGAAGGCTCAAAAGTAAAACTGTCTATTCTTCGCGGGGAAGAAAATCTTGAAATGGTGATTACCAGAGCAAAGATAACGATGAAAACCGTTTCGTCCAAGACCCTTGATGGACAAATCGGCTATATCCGCATCAGTTCTTTTGAAGAAAAAACGGCAGAAGATTTTGAAACGGCAATCAGACAGATGGAAGTCGCTCAAGTGAAGGGCCTTGTCATTGACTTGCGTGACAATCCGGGTGGCGTCGTAAACACGGGCGTGGCCGTTGCGGACAGACTTTTGCCGGAAGGAATCGTATCATATACAGAAGACAGAAAAGGCGAAAAAAATTACTATCGCTCTGAATCGGGAGCGACAGATTTGCCTTTTGTCGTTCTTATCAATGGGGGGACGGCAAGCACGAGTGAACTGCTCGTTGCTGCGGTGAAAGATCATAAAAAGGGATTTCTTGTTGGAACGACGACCTATGGGAAAGGTATTATCCAAGAAATTGAAGCCTTTAAAAATGGTGGTGCAACAAAATTGACGGTGATGCAATACTATTCGCCGAAAGGAAGTGTAATCCATGAGGTGGGTGTGGAACCTGATTATATCGTCGAATTGACCGAGGATGATTTGGTTGACGGAGTGCTTCTTGAAAAGAATGACAAGCAATTACAAAAAGCACTCTCGCTTTTGCGGTGAGTTAGCACTTATTTTTTAAGCTTGGCGATTTGAGCGCGGTAGCCGTCAGCGCCATAAACAAGACAACGATTGACTCTGCTGATGGTCGCAGTGCTTGCACCTGTGATTTCCTCAATCTCACTGTAGGTCTTCTTTTCGTCAAGCAACGTTGCTACCTGAAATCTCTGAGAAAGAGCCTGCAACTCCTTGATGGTACAAAGGTCTTCAAAAAAGCGATAACAGTCTTCTTCTGTTTTTAGAGAAAGAACAGCACGGAAAAGATCGTCGGTTTCTTTGTTCTTTAGTTTTGACTCATAACTCATCTCTTATCCTCCATTTTGGGCAGAGAGTGAAAGTGAAATACTTTAACGCTTTACAGTATTATAATAATTATAATACTCCGTATTTTTCTTGACAAGCTATTTTTTTATCATTACAATTATTGTATGCAAAGGGAGTAGTTTATCAGCTTATAATCAACAAATCCGGCATTATGTGCCTGGTTATAGGCCCGCAAGCGGAAACAAGACTGCGCAGCATGCTTGACATTGACGTGTGTGAGTATGTGAGCAGTTTTTTTTATCAGAAAGAAAGACTTTGGAGGTAACTTTGATGTACGAACAACAAACCACGGAGCAAGCCCTACTGGAGCTCAATGTTGACAGACAAAGCGGTCTGTCGGCTGCAGAGGTACAAGCGCGTTTGCTTCAATATGGAGAAAATGCTTTTGAAGAAAAAAAGGCCAAGACAAAACTACAGATGTTTCTCTCGCAATTAAAAGATTCGATGATTTATATTCTGTTTGGTGCGATGGCCATTTCTTTGCTCCTTGGGGAATATGCCGATGCGATTATCATTCTTGCCGTCATTCTTTTGAATGCTACAATCGGTATGATTCAAGAAGCAAAAGCCGAAAAATCACTGGAAGCTTTAAAGAAATTGTCCAGCCCGACCGCCTTGGTTCGAAGAGATGGAAAAGCTGTTGAAATTCCCGCAGCGGAGTTGGTTCCGGGCGACATCGTTATTATGGAAGCGGGGCGTATCGTGCCTGCTGACATGAGACTGATTTCCAGTGTGAACTTAAAAATTGAAGAATCTTCACTAACCGGAGAATCCGTCCCGGTAGACAAGAACGCCGATTTTATTGCAGAAGGAGAGGTTACACTTGGTGACCGCCTAAACATGGCCTATTTATCGACCAGTGTTGCTTATGGGAGAGGCGAAGGTCTCGTCGTAAGAACCGGAATGCAGACGGAAATCGGTAAAATCGCTAAGATGATAAATGATGCAGGAGATGAAATGACTCCTCTGCAAAAGCGCTTGGGAGATCTGGGAAAACTGCTTGGCATTCTCGCCATCGTTTTGTGCGGCGGATTATTCTTAGTGGCGCTGATCCAAGATAGAGATTTGATCGAGATGTTGCTGACAGCGATTTCTCTTGCTGTAGCAGCTATCCCCGAAGGCCTTCCTGCCGTTGTTACCATCGTATTAGCTCTTGGCGTGACGAGAATGGTAAAAGTCAACACTATCGTCCGTAGAATCCCCGCAGTCGAAACTCTTGGATCTGTCAGTATCGTGTGCTCGGATAAGACCGGAACGCTTACCCAAAACAAAATGACCGTAACGCAAGCCTATGTGAACGGGCAGCTTATGAATATTGACCAATTAAATTATCGGGAAGCAGAGCTCTTTGTTGATGGTTTCGTATTATGTACGGATGCCACCGTTATGGGGGAAGACCGATTGGGAGACCCCACCGAACTTGCTCTGGTGGATATGGGAATCAAACTCGGAATCACAAAAGAAGTACTTGAGAATAAAGCGCCTCGAGTAAATGAACAACCCTTTGATTCCGTTCGTAAAATGATGACCACCGTCCATTGCTATGCAGACGGGCCGATTCGTGGCTACACAAAAGGCGCAATGGATCAAATCATCGAACGCTGTCATTCCATAAGAATTGGTGAAGAGGAAAGACTGATTACTCCGGAAGATAGAGAAAAGATTGAAATGGCAGCGAAAGAAATGGCGCAGAAAGCCCTGCGCGTTCTGGCGATTGCCCTTAGCAATGATAATAATGAAGCAAAAGAAGAAAATCTTACTTTTGTAGGTCTTGTCGGTATGATTGATCCCCCAAGACCGGAAGCCGCAGCAGCCGTTGAAATCTTCAAGCAGGCTTCGGTTACTACGGTAATGATTACCGGAGATCACAAAGATACGGCGTTTGCCATTGCAAAAGAACTTGGAATCGCAGAAAGCCCTGAACAGTGCATCACCGGTACTGACCTGAATGGCATGACACAAGATGAACTTAATCTCGCGGTCCCGAATTTGCGTGTATTTGCCAGAGTTTCACCCGAAAACAAAGTTATGATTGTAAATGCGTTCCGTTCGCACGGACATATCGTTTCCATGACGGGAGACGGAGTAAATGACGCGCCTTCCCTGAAAGCCGCCGATATCGGTGTTGCAATGGGCATCACAGGAACTGATGTTGCAAAAGGTGCCGCAGATATGGTCCTCACGGATGACAACTTTGCGACAATCCAAAAGGCAATCGAAGAAGGAAGAAATATCTATAACAATATCAAAAAATCGGTCTTGTTCCTTCTTTCTTCAAACTTGGGAGAAATCATCACGATGTTTGTTGCAATCGTTGTCGGATTGGCTTCGCCACTCAAAGCAATCCATATTCTTTGGGTCAACCTCATTACCGACTCGCTTCCGGGACTTGCTCTCGGTGTTGACAGCGGCGATCCTGACATCATGAAACAGGCCCCCAGAGATCCCAGCGAGAGCCTTTTCGCAAGAGGCGGCCTTGCAATCACGGTGTTCTTTGGACTCGTTATTGGATCGATTACCTTGTTTGCCTTTGTGTATTCACCAATTACTTTATTATTGGCCGCGGGGCATGAAGTGACCTTTGAAGCAATCAAAGCAAGCTATAATAACCCCGAAATCTATGCACATGCACAAACCTATGCGTTTACGGTGCTTGGAATTTCGCAGCTTTTCAACGCTATGGGAATGAGGAACTTGAACAAATCAATCTTCCGTTTTAATCATTTCGAAAATAGATTAATGATTATTGCCTTCTTCGTTGCCTTTGGCCTCCAGATTGCAGTTACCGAAGTACCCTTCCTGATTGCTTCCTTTGGAACGGTTAGATTGGCACTTGGCGAATGGTTGGCTCTTACGGCGCTTTCGACGGCTCCGCTTTGGTTCCATGAACTTTTCGTTTTAGTCAAATTCCTGAAGAAAAGGAATGCTGCAAAATAACTAAGATATAACATTCCAAAAGGAGCCGTCCCAAAAATAAAAATTTGAGACGGCTCCTTTTTCGGGCGGTAAGAAAAAGCAGCTTCTTACCGCAGGGGTGCAAGGGAAAGATTTTTCCTTGCAAGAGTGGTGTATTAAAGGTGGAGATTGCAGTTTAAAGTAGAGCTTGATGAAGTTGACCAAGAGCTTTTACCAGAGTCTGTCTTGGGCAGGCTAGATTTATCCGGACAAAGCCATGCCCGGTTTCGCCAAACTCGTAGCCTTGTGTAAGTGCAACACCGGCTTTGTGAATCAGGAATAGTTCCAATTGTTTTGCATCCATTCCTAACTTTCGGCAGTCCAACCACATGAGGAAGGTGCCTTCCGGCATAATCGGTTGAATCAAGGGAATGTTTTGCTCAAGATATTCTCTTACATAGGAACCGTTTCGCGACACATAAGCGATAGCTTGATCTAACCATTCGGCACCGTGTCTATAAGCCGCTTCCATGGCAACGGTACCAAAGACATTGTCAAGGCGGGTTTGAGCAATCCCCATGGACAGGTTGAAGCGTTCGCGCAAGTCCTTGTCAGGAATCACCAGAATGCTTGTTTGCAGGCCCCCGAGGTTGAAGCCTTTACTTACGGAGAAGCAAGAAACGCAATGAGATGAAATGTCAGTAGGCAAACTCGTCAGAGGGACATGCTTGTTTGCGCCAAAGGTGAAATCGGCATAGATTTCATCGGAGAGTATATACATCCCGTGCTTTTTGCAGATATTTCCTAATTCCAGAAGTTCTCCCTTTGTAAAGACTCGACCGGTGGGATTGCTGGGGTTTGAAAGAATCAGTAATTTTGCGCCGCTTTCTGCCAACTGTTCAAAGTGCTTTATATCTAGGCGATACTGTCCCCCGTCCAAAATCATGGGGTTCAGCAGAAGCTCGCGATCACTTCCCGTTACGATGTCAAACAGCGGATCATAGTTTGGCGTCTGCAGGATGACTTTGTCTCCTTTTTCCGTAAGAAGTAGGAGCAATTCGTGAAGGGCGTAAATAATTCCCGGAGGGCAAAAGGAGAGATGTTCTTTTGCGGGGAGCCACCAGTGGCGGGCTTGTGACCAAGAAAGAAAAGCCTCTATGGTCTTGTCCGTTCTAACTGTGTAACCATAGATGGCGTGTGATGCCCGTGCCCGGATGGCCTCTACGATAGGCTCTGCACAGGAGAAATCCATGTCAGCAACCCAAAGAGGGATTACATCTTCTCTATTGAAATATTCTATGTTTTTATCCCATTTAAAGGATTGCGTATTTTTCCTGTCAATGACACGATCAAAATCGTAAAGCATACGTTAGTCCTTTCCGGAGTTATGCCGCAAAAGCAGCTACCATAATCCAGAGTAACATAGAAATCACCGCGGTGGCAATGGCGAATGGAATCTGGGTTCGCACATGATCAATGTGATCGCAAGCAGCGCCCAAAGAGGAAAGGACGGTTGTGTCGGATACGGGTGAACAATGATCGCCGAAAAGTCCTCCGCTAACGACTGCCCCTACCGCTGCATATACCAACGTGCCAAGTTCATTTCCTGTAAAGGAATAGGCCATGGGAACTGCAATCGGAATCAGAATAGCAAAGGTGCCCCACGAAGTTCCTGTAAAGAACGAAATGAAAGCGCCAACGAGGAATGTGATGGCAATGAATAGCACGGGAGTCATCCAACCGTCTGTAACAGATAGAATAAAATCGGCCGCGCCCATGGTTTCGGTAACGGTATTGATGCAGTAAGCGAGAGCCAAGATAATAGTTGCGGACATGACACTTTTGATTCCTTTCATTACGGTATCCACAAGATCTTTTACGCTGGTGAACACTTTGCGAATGGTAAGAACCACACCTAGGTAAAGGACAACCGTGATAAAGGCTTCCAGAATTTTGACGCCGCCCATGATGAAATAAGTTGCAACTGAAACCGAAACCAAAATCAGAATCGGAACAAAAAAGTCAGTCCACACATTGACTTTGAACTGAGGGTGTTCTTCAAGTGACAGATCTTCTAACTCGTCGCCAATCATAGGAACAGCTCCGTCACGAAGGACTTTTCCGGTTTCTCGGGCGCGTTTTTCCGCTTGCTTCATTGGGCCGAAATCAGGGATGATTTCTAACGCGTTAAGCAAAACCAAAAGAACTAATATCAGTGCATAAAAATTGAAGGGAATGGCATGAATGTAGACGGAAACGCCTTCCTCAACACTGGCTACAGGGCCGCCTTGATCAGCGATAAGACTTGCTACATAAGCGCCCCAAGCCATAAATGGCATAATGGTGCATACGCTGGAACAAGTAGAGTCCAGTATGAACGAGAGTTTTTCGCGTGAAACGTGCAGTTCATCACTGATGGGACGCATGACAACACCACGGAGAAGAGGGCTCATGTAATCATCTAAAGTGAAAAGACCGATGAGCCAAGTTGCAAATTTGACACCTTTCGGAGTTTTTGCTTTTGCTGCTACCAACTTGGCAAAGGCATGAACGACACCGGCTTTCATAAAGAATGCAATCATGATACCAATGAAGACCTGAATCAATAGAATCCAAATAAAGTCTTCATTCCCCAGAGAGGCCTGAGCTAACTGGGAAAATCCATAGGAGGGATTGAGCCCTAAAATAAGCACACCCGAAAGGCAACCAATAAAAAGGGCGAGAATGGCATCCTTCTTCCAAAAAGCAAGGATTAAAGTAAGAGTCAGAGGAATGAGAGAAATAATTCCGTAGTATGACGGTTCCGGCATTTTGAGCACCTTCTTTCTTAATTATTAGCAGTTATTCGGTATAGGCAACTACTTCTATCTCCACCAAAGCGTTTTTTGGCAAGGCGGCCACGGCAAAGCAAGATCTCGCAGGAAAAGGTTCCTTTAAAAAGCTTTTGTAGATACTGTCAACAGCAGCAAAATCCTCTATGCTTTTCAGGAGAATGGTCGTCTTTATAATGTTGTCATAGGTCACCCCCGCGGCTTCTAAAACAGCACCGATATTGGACATGGCCTGTTTTGCTTGGGCTGCAGCATCTCCATCGACCAAGAGGTTTGTGGCTGGATTCAATCCCAGTTGGCCGGAAGAAAATAGAAAACCTTTAGCCAGGATGCCCTGGGAATAAGATCCCACAGCGGCAGGAGCTTTTTCTGAGTTGATTTTTTTATGCAATGTAACATACCTCCTATAATTTATTTTAAATTCATTATTACATCGCAAAATAAGGCTGTCAATGGTAAAAATAAAAATAAATTATCGGTAATGATAAAAAATTATTACTAAAACGACAAAAGATTTGCATTTTTTTTTGCAGAAGATTATAATAAGCTGAAGCTGAAAAGAATCATTTTGGCGCAAAAAGCAGCATTGTTAATAGGAGGAGACACTATGGGTTCTCTCGACAAATACATTCCTTTGGTAGAGTTTATGGGTTTAGTTTTTGGACGAAACTTTGAAGTGATTCTGCACGATGTTTCTAAACCGGAAGCTTCTACGATTGCCATTGTGAATAACCATGTTAGCGGACGTTGTATCGGGGCGCCAATGACCGATTTGGCACTCAAGATTCTAAGCCAGAATGATTATATGACGAAAGATTATATTGCAAATTATGAAGGGAAGACAAAAGACGGAAAAATTCTCGTTTCCTCAACTTTTTTCCTTAAAGAGGAGCAGAAACTTGTGGGGATGATTTGCGTCAACCATGACGTGCAAGATATTCTCGATGCTGAAAGAGCGATTGAAAAATTGAAAAGTGCTGTTTGCCTCTTAGATTCTGGGGATAAAAACGGAGCATATTCAGAAAATCTTGACGATTCGATTGCAGGGTACTCGAACAATCTTATACACGCAACTCTTGCAAATTTACAAATTTCTCCGCAACGAATGTCTGTTAAAGAAAAGATTTCTGTGATAGGGCAACTTGAGCAGCAAGGTATTTTTTCGACCAAGGGATCGGTTTTTCAACTTGCAGAATACTTTGGTACATCGGAATCCACTATCTACCGATATATAACACGTGCAAGAAAACAACAGGACTGAAAAAACACTTTATAGCATCGATGTTTGTGGCGGTGCTTTTTTATTGAGCTACTCTTTTTTGCTAACTGATTTCAGCACATTTCTGTTTCCCGCTTAATCAAATCGGTGTAGAATGGTAGGAAAGGATATGGCGATGTATATTTACCTGAGCGATAAGGATTATGAAGGAAGCAAAGAGAAAAGAGTCCGGGAATGTCTTTTACATTATTGTAAAGAAGAAGTGCCCGAATTTTGCGATGCGGCAATAACAGAAATACCGATTCAAAAAAGCGAAAAGGGAAAACCTTTCTTTCCTACCTTGCCGACAGTGCATTTTTCGGTGAGCCACTCGGCCGAACTTTGGGCTTGTGCCTTTGAGCAATATCCAATCGGACTTGATATTGAAAAGAAAGCGCCTGCGATGGACAAGCAACGTTCCTTAAGAATCGCGGAACGTTTTTTCACGAGAGAAGAAGTTTCCTACGTATCACAAAACGGAAGCTCGGCATTTTATCGTATTTGGGTTCGAAAAGAGGCTTGTGTCAAGTACCTCGGGCATAGTCTTCCTTCCGGACTTTCTTGTTATAACATGGTAGCGCAGGGGGAGATTCAAGAGGAAGTAGAGGGAATGCGTTTTTATGCAATCGATCTTAGTCTTTTCGGTTATTCCGGATTTGAAGCAGCTTGCTGTTTTGACAAACAGGAAAAACCTCTAATTAAAATCTATTCTTTCGATTCAATCAATGGCGTTCAGAGGAAGGACAAAAATGATAGAGCAAAATAAGCAAAAGAAAAAAGTATATTTGGCAGCCATCGCGTTCACGATTATCGTTGGTTTTTCTTTTCTGGGGGTAAAAACGTCTGTTAATGTGGCGACTCCGCTCGAAACACTGACATATCGGTTTAACTTTGCATTTCTTGCGGCGCTAATCCTTCCGGTTTTTGGAGCAGTAAAAATAGATCTTTCTCATAAAGATAAAAAAGGCCTTTTGCTCTCCGCCTGTTGTTATCTCGGTTTTATGATTCTTCAGACAATCGGATTGCTTTATGCCTCCTCTATCGAAAGCGGTATCATTTTTGCGTGCATTCCGATTTTTGCTAAATTGATTGCCCATATAGTTCTTGGAGAAAAAGGGACTTGGGTTCAAACTATTTTTGTTACTATTTCGGTCGCAGCACTGATTGCCATGTTTGTTTTGGGCGCACGTGATTTTCAAGGCGTGAGTATGAAAGGTCTTTCCATCCTTTTTCTTTCAAGCATCCTGATGGCGGTGAGCAACGTGGCAATGCGTTACGCGAGAAAAGAATATAAACCTTATGTTATCTCCTTTGTAATTGCAGGGCTTGGTTGCTTGATTTTCAACGTCGCAACGATAGCCGGAGGACTTTTTGCCGGGCAGGGGATTGACTATTTTGCGCCACTCGTTCATCCGGAATTTATTGTTGCCACAGCGTTCCTTGGAATTCCTTCGACCTTAATCTCTGCCTTGCTGATGGCATATATGCTCGCCCATTTGGAAGCCGTCAAGGCAACGATTTTTGGCAACCTTTCGACAGCAATCTCAATCACTGTAGGTGTCCTGATTCTCGGAGAACCGCTTTATGGGTATCACATTATTTGTACAATCCTTATTATCATTGGTGTCATTGGGACGAGCGTGAGCGGGAAGGGACCACTCCAAAAGAGCAACAGTGAAAGGAGCCTTCATTGAAAAACGTAAGAGAAGCAGCGATTCATTATCTTTCGTTTCGCGACAGAACGACCTCCGAAGTGAGAAAATATCTTGAGGGGAAAGAGTTTCCCTCGGAGGAAATTGATGAAACAATTGAGGCATTTTTAGATTGTTCCCTTCTTTCTGACGAAAAATATTGCGGCAATTACATACGTTATTCCATTGAAAAAGGAAGAGGGCCGCTGCGAATTGAAAAAGAACTTCGAGAAAAAGGAATCGACATTGAGGAAATCAGAAGAGAGTTAGAACTTCAATTTTCAGAACGAGGAGAAAAAGAGTTGGCGATGGAATGTGCTCAAAAACTCTTTGAAAAAATAGGCGAATGCAATGATAAAGAGCTCTCTCGGATTGCCAGACGGTTGGCAACGCAAGGGTTTCGAAGCACAGTAATCTTTGAGGTGCTGGGAAAATTGAAGAGGGAATTTACGCAAAGGATTTGATGAGCCTTGCGGAAGAGGCAAGCATGCAAACATAAATGAACGAACAGGCTTATTTTTAGCCGAAAAAAGCCGATATAATTAGATGCGAGCGATTGACATCGTTACTTAATAAAGTTAATATTATCTCAATGTGGCGTGCGAATCAGACATTCTTTGAGCGCGAATGTACTTGGAAAACAGCATGTTTTGGAGGAGTTTATTAAATGGATATATTTCTTTTTATTTTTCTAGGTGTTTCCTTTGGAGGCGTCATCGGCGGTTTTCTCATCGAAGGCGGGTCCCCTGGGATGCTTGTTGGAATTTCACCTATCGTTATTGTACTTGGCGGAACGATTGGAGCCTGCGGTGTTTCTTTCCCAAAAGAAGTACTAAAAGATATTCCAAAAGTATTTAAAGCTTTGATTCGTGGCGACAAATATAATGTTGAGGAACTCATCGACACGCTTAAGGAAATGTGTGTTCAGGTGAGAAGAAATGGACTGCTTTGTTTGGAAAGCCAGATTGAAGCGGAACCGGACAGCATTATGAGAAAAGGAATGCGTCTTCTCGTAGACGGTGCCAATTCTGATGTCACAAGAGAATCTTTGGAGCTTGCGGTGGAAATGATGTCTGCGCGCCATAAAGAACGTGGTGCTTTCTTTGAAGCCGCGGCCGGATTTTGCCCGACTATGGGTATTATCGGAACGGTTATGGGACTAGTCTTGGTATTAAGTGATATGTCAGATATCGATTCCCTTGGGCACAAGATTTCCGTTGCATTTATTGCGACTCTTTACGGAGTTGGCATAGCAAATCTTCTCTTTATGCCACTTGCGACGCGCTTGAAAGGCAAAAATCATGCGGAAGTCATGTATAAATCTGTTATTATTGAAGGACTTTTGATGATACAAGAAGGGGCAGCAGTCAATGCCCTGGAAGAAAGACTTGTGAGTTTCCTCTCCGACAAGAAACTGGTTGAGAGGAACCTGTAATAGGGGTCGTTTTGATCCCGAGAGTGGAAGGCAAAAATGAAGAAACATGAAGAAGCAGAAAAAGAAAACGGAGAACGATGGCTGCTGACTTACTCTGACTTAATCACGTTGTTGATGGTTTTCTTTGTTATCATGTATGCAATGAGCAATGTGGACGCCGAAAAATACCAAAGGCTGTCCACTTCTTTAAGTAGCGCTTTTTTGTCCGAAGAGCAGTTGGCTGAAGTCCTTTCGGAAGCCGATGCAGACAGTGAAACGCAAACGGAAAGCGAAATTCCCGCAGAGAAGGCAGATGACGAACAGGGAAACACTGACGCACAGGATCTGGAAGCGGTAGCGGCGGAAGTCAAAAAAATGCTAAAAGAAAAATCTTTGGAAGCTGATGTTTCGGTAAGCATTGCCGAGCGTGGTGTTGTCATCAGTTTGACCAATACGGTCGTCTTTGAATCCGGAAAAGCGGACATCAAACCCAATTTTAGAAGCTTGTTAGCACAACTGGGCGCTACTGTTAAAGATGTTGATAATTATATTCGTATTGAGGGCAATACGGATAATGTTCCCATGAACAGTGCACAATTCGCAAGCAACTGGGAACTTTCGGTTGCAAGAGCGACCCAGGTGGTCAGACTGCTTATCAATGATAGTGGAGTCAATCCTCAAAAGATCAGCGCCATCGGTTATGGCGAATATCGTCCTAAAGTTCCAAACGACACGCCCGAACACAGAGCGCAAAACAGAAGAGTAGACATCGTTCTGCTTCGTGACACCTATGATATCGGAGAATCAGAAATGCTTGAACAAGCCTCAGGAAGTGCGACGACGGCAGGCGGTGGAACATCAACCGAAACAAGTCCCGCAGAGCCTGGCACAGAGGGTGAAGAACCGGCAGCAGAACACTGAGAAATAAAAAGGAGTGTAGAGAAAAAATGTTTGAAAATCTATCGGAAAAACCGATTGCCGAAGTCCAAAACGAGCAGGCAGACCTTTGGGATAAAGAACGCTTACTCGAAAAATGTGTAACAACAAGGGTAGGAAAACCAAAGTTCCTCTTTTATGAGGGGCCGCCGACGGCGAATGGAAGTCCTGGAATCCATCATGTTATCGCAAGAACACTCAAAGATTCCGTGCTTCGTCATAAGACCATGCAGGGCTATGCTGTTAATCGAAAAGCAGGCTGGGATACCCATGGTCTTCCTGTCGAAATCGAAGTCGAAAAGCAACTTTCCATGACCGGAAAGCAGGATATTGAAAAATACGGGATCAAAGAATTCAACCAAAAATGCAGAGAGTCTGTGTTTACCTATGAGAAACAATGGCGTGAAATGACAAGGCGGATGGGATATCTGGTCGATATGGATGATCCTTATATTACTTTGGATAATTCCTATATCGAAACAGGCTGGTGGATTCTTTCTGAATTTTTCAAAGCAGGTTTGATTTATGAAGGGCACAAAATCCTCCCTTACTGCCCACGTTGTGGAACCGGGCTTGCCTCACACGAAGTGGCACTCGGATATAAGGAAGTAAAGACGACTACAATCACGGCGAAATTCAAACGCAAAGATGCAGATGAGTATTTTCTCGCATGGACCACAACTCCGTGGACACTTGCTTCGAATGTAGCTCTAACAGTAGGACCTAATCTCGATTACCTTAAAGTGGATCAGGACGGAATCATATACTATGTAGGAAAAGCACTTGCCGACAAGGTGCTTGGAGCAGACAAGTATACTGTTCTCGGGGAGATGAAGGGAAAAGAACTCGAATTCGTTGAATATGAGCAACTGATGCCCTTTATCACGGTAGATAAAAAAGCCTTTTTTGTGACCTGCGGAGATTATGTCACCACAGAAGACGGTACCGGTATCGTTCATACCGCCCCAGCGTTTGGTGAGGACGATTATAATACAGGAAGAAGGTACGGCCTTCCTGTCCCTAATCCCGTCGACGAAGAAGGAAAATATACAGAGACTCCTTGGGTCGGACGCTTCGTAATGGAAGACGGCCTTGATATTGATATCATTAAATGGCTTGCTGCCGAAAATAAAATTTATGCGAAAGAAAAAATGGAGCACAACTACCCACACTGTTGGAGATGCGGTACTCCCTTAATCTATTATGCGAAACCAAGCTGGTACATTGAAATGACAAAACTCAAAGATCAGCTTGTCGAAAACAACAGCAAAGTGAATTGGTATCCTGATTTCGTCGGAGAAAAGCGTTTTGGGAATTGGCTTGAAAACGTCAATGACTGGGCGATTTCGAGAAATCGTTATTGGGGAACACCGATCAACATTTGGCGCTGCGAATGCGGGCATCTCGAATCCATTGCCTCAAGAGCAGAACTGATTGAAAAAGCAATTGAAGACATTGATGAAAATATTGAACTGCATCGTCCGTATGTTGATGATGTACATTTTGTCTGTCCGGAATGCGGCGAAACGATGAGCCGTATCCCCGAGGTCATGGACTGCTGGTTTGACAGCGGCGCTATGCCTTTTGCACAAAGGCACTATCCGTTCGAAAACAAAGAAAACTTCCGCGAAGATTATTTCCCGGCCGATTTTATTTGTGAAGGCATCGATCAGACCAGAGGTTGGTTCTACTCGCTACTCGCTATTTCGACTTTTATTATGGGCGAATCTCCTTACCGCAACGTCCTTGTCAATGATTTGATTCTTGACAAGGAAGGTAAAAAGATGTCCAAGTCAAAAGGAAATACCGTCAATCCCTTCGAACTGTTTGATAAATACGGCGCAGATGCGACACGTTGGTATTTGCTCTCGACGTCCCCGGCTTGGTCCCCGACGAAATTCGATGAAGACGGACTTGTTGAGGTCGTCAGTAAATTCTTTGGAACCTTGAGAAATGTTTATAATTTCTTTGTTCTTTATTCAAACAGTGACGGAATTGATCCGAGAACGCTTACCGTTCCTTACGAAAACAGAGCCGAGCTTGATCGCTGGATCCTCTCGAAATACAACCGATTAATCAAGGAAGTCATGGAAGAGATGGATCGCTATGACCACATGAAAACGGTAAGAAAGATTCAGAATTTTGTTACCGAAGATCTTTCGAATTGGTATATTCGTCGTGCGCGCCGCCGCTTCTGGGGCGAAACCTTGACAGAGGATAAAAAATCGGTTTACCTTACTACTTATGAAATCTTGGTCGGGATTGCGCAACTCTCTGCGCCTTGTGCACCTTTTGTATCCGACGAGATGTACTGCAAACTGACCGGCGAAGAATCCGTTCATCTTTCCTATTATCCGGAAGTAAAGGAAAGCTTGATTGATGAAACGGTCGAGGCAAGAATGGATCTTGTCAGAGACATCGTTGCTTTGGGAAGGGGAGTCAGAGAGAAGGAGCGAATCAAAGTTCGCCAGCCGCTGACAGAGATTCTTGTCGATGGGAAATATGAGAGCTTAATCGGAGATATGACCGATTTAATCAAGGAAGAACTCAATGTAAAAAATGTAGTCTTCGAAAAAGAACTTGATCAGTATATGAATTTTGCACTCAAACCCGATTTCAAGGCCGCCGGCCCCATTCTCGGCAGCAAAATCAAAGCTTTTGGTGCTGAACTTTCAAAGGCAGATCCCAAAATGACTGCCGCCGCTCTCGAAAAAGACGGCCAAATCATGATGCTAATCGAAGGAGAAAGTATTTCTATCACAAAAGAGCTTGTCGATGTTAGAATCAGCTCGAAAGATGGATTCGCGGTCGCGATGGAAAACAATGTGTTTGTTATTCTTGATACGACGATTACAGCAGACTTATTGTCAGAAGGTCTTGCCCGAGAAATGGTCTCCAAGATTCAACAGATGCGTAAACAGAATGATTTTGAAATGGCAGACCGCATTCGGATTTCCTGTTTCTGTGATGAGGAAGTGACAAAAGCACTTGCCGAACATCGTGAATACATCATGAAAGAAACGCTTGCAGTCGAAGTAAATGAAGGAGTCGAAGGACTTCCTGAATTCGATCTGAACGGGCACAAAACCGGTATTTCAGTAGAAAAGATATAGGAGGCTGTTATGAAAGCTGTAATCTCCGTCGTAGGGAAAGACAAGGTTGGCATTCTAGCCATGGTCAGCAATATTTGTGCAGAAGTAAATGCAAATGTCATTGAAGTCACGCAATCGGTTCTTCAAGATTTTTTCGTTATGATGATGGTTATCGACATTTCAGAAATGAATTGCGAGCTTTCTGATCTGCGCGAAAAACTGACGGCCAATATTATGGGAATGAAGATTCATGTCATGCATGAAGATATTTTCAATTCCATGCACCGTATATAAGGAGTAAAGGATGCTGAATACAAGCGACATCATGGAAACCATTACCATGATCCAAGAAGAAAATTTGGATATCAGGACGATCACGATGGGCATTTCGCTGCTTGATTGCTGCGATAGTGACATCAACAGATCCTGCGAAAAAGTATATCAAAAGATTTATCGCTGCGCGAAAGATCTTGTAAAAGTAGGAAATGAGATCGAACAGAAATATGGTATCCCTATCATAAATAAACGCGTTTCCGTGACGCCGATTGCCATGCTTTGCGGAGCCTCGGGAGGAGATCCTGTGGAGTATGCAATGACGCTTGACCGCGTGGCAAAAGACATTGGAATTAACTTTATCGGAGGCTATTCCGCTTTGGTTCACAAAGGGTTTTCACCCGGAGATCGGGAATTGATCGAATCGATTCCAAGAGCACTTGCGACAACCGATTTTGTTTGCTCTTCTGTCAACATTGGAACGACGAAAGCAGGAATCAATATGGATGCCGTGAGAACGATGGGCAAAGTGATTCGCGAAGCCGCGGAATTGACAGCTGACAGACAGTGCATCGGTCCTGCAAAGCTCGTCGTGTTTTGTAATGCACCGGAGGACAACCCATTTATGGCAGGCGCATTTCACGGCCCCGGAGAACCGGACTGTGTCATTAATGTAGGTGTTTCAGGTCCGGGCGTTGTTCGTGCGGCGTTGGCAAAGGCAGGAAAAGATATTGACCTGACAGAAGTTGCCGAAATCATTAAAAAAACAGCATTTAAAATCACGAGAATGGGTCAACTTGTCGGAACAGAAGCTTCCGCAAGACTTGGCGTGCCTTTCGGAATCGTAGATCTTTCTCTTGCGCCGACCCCGGCGGTCGGAGATTCGGTTGCCTATATCCTCGAAGAAATCGGGCTCGAAACTTGCGGCGCTTGCGGTACAACGGCAGCACTTGCTATGCTAAACGATGCAGTTAAAAAGGGTGGTGTAATGGCATCCTCAAGTGTCGGAGGTCTTTCCGGTGCCTTTATCCCTGTCTCAGAAGACGCCGGCATGATTGCTGCGGCAAAAAGTGGCGCATTGACAATTGAAAAATTGGAAGCGATGACAGCGGTCTGTTCGGTTGGATTAGATATGATTGTCATTCCGGGAGAAACGCCGGCGGATGTAATTTCCGGCATCATCGCGGATGAAGCGGCAATCGGTATGGTTAATTCAAAAACAACCGCAGTTCGAGTGATTCCCGCAATCGGAAAAGTGCAAGGGGATGTGTTGGAATTCGGCGGCTTGCTCGGAAGCGGTCCGGTCATGAAGGTCAACATGAATTCTCCCTCTGTCATGATCTCTCGCGGCGGTCGCATCCCCGCTCCTCTTCAAAGCTTGAAGAATTAGGAGAACCAACAAATGAAAACCGATATCAAGAGCCTGACACCGCAAGAACTCGGGGCTTTTTTAGAACTGCTCGGCGAAAAGAAATACCGGGCAGCCCAGATTTTTGCGTGGTTGTATAAGGGCGTCTATGATTTTGACGAAATGACAGATTTGTCATTTTCACTCAGGGAAAAGCTCAAGGCAGATGCCTTCATTGAAAAACTAAACATTGAGAAGCTTCAGGTCTCTGAAAAAGACGGAACAAGGAAGTATCTGTTTGGCCTTCGCAGCGGAAACGCAATCGAAAGTGTTTTCATGAAATATAAATACGGAAATACCGTCTGCATTTCTTCTCAGGCGGGTTGTCGTATGAATTGCGCGTTTTGTGCCTCGGCGGCACTTGGCTTTGCTCATGATTTGACAGCGGCGGAGATGGTCGATCAAGTGATTGCAATCGAAAAAGAAACAGGCGAGAGGATCAGCAATATCGTCGTAATGGGAACGGGAGAACCCTTTGACAATTATGGGACGCTTTCTCGTTTTCTTGAACTGGTACACGCGAAAGAAGGACTCAATATAAGCTTGCGTTCGATTACTGTTTCCACTTGCGGCATCATACCGCGGATGGAAGAATTCGCAGAGGATTTTCCGCAGGTAAATCTTGCGGTTTCGCTACATGCGCCAAATGACAAAATCCGAGACACTTTGATTCCTATCAATAAAAGATATCCCATGAAGCCGTTGCTTGAAACCTGCCGAAAGCACACTGAAAAAACCGGCAGACGTATTACGTTTGAATATGCCTTAATTAAAGACGTCAACGATAAAGAAAGCCATGCGAGAGAACTTGCAGAACGCCTTTCGGGGATGCTTTGTCATGTCAACCTGATTCCGCTCAATCCCGTTGAGGAATTGAATTTTTTCGGCGTTGACAGGAAATCGGCGGAGCGTTTCCTTGGATTACTTGAAGGAAAAGGCATACAAGCCACGATTCGGCGCGAACTTGGTTCGGATATCGACGGTGCTTGCGGGCAACTGCGTTTATCGTTAAAAATGTAATTTACGTTTTCCTCCCTTGCCCCTCCCTTTTCTGTGGTGTATAATAAAAGAAAATGAAAAGGGGGCGGTTCCATTGGTTAAATTATTAGTGGGCCATAAGGGGTCCGGTAAAACAAAAAAAATGATCCAGATGGCAAACGATGTTGCTGAGCTCGGAACAGGAAGTGTCGTTTTCATCAACAAGGATCACCGGTTAATGTATGACCTTAAATACATGATCAGAGTTGTTTGTATGGAAGAATACGAACACATCACGAATATTGATGAGTACATTGGTTTCATCTATGGCATCATCAGTTCGGATCATGACATTGAGGTCATTTTTATTGACGGGATTCTTAAACACAAAGATGTGCAAATCCCAAATATCAAAGAATTTCTTGGCCGACTACAGGATATTTCTAAACTGTATGAACTCGACTTCGTTGTAAGCCTGAGTGCAACTCTCGATGAGCTTGCTGACGCTGTCGAAGGATGCGAACTTCTTAGCTGATGAATAAAAACCATATCATCTTTTGGGATATCGATGGGACTCTGATGCATTGCGGAAGCGATGGAAAAAAAGCTTTGAATCGAACGTTTTCAGAGCTTTATGGGATAGCAGATGCCTTTTCTTCGGCACCAATCGGGGGAAGCCTTGATGCTGTCTTAATCAGAGCAATCATGCAATCCTTTGGGATTCCCAAAGATGAACTGAAAAATATCCATGATCACTATCACCGCACATTAAAAAAAGTACTTGCCGAAGATAACGATAAACAAATATTGCCCGGAGTAATTCCTATTTTAAAAGCTCTTGATGTGCAACCGCTACATCGCAGCGCTTTGTTGACGAGCAATCTTAAAATTGGAGCGTATGCAAAGCTGGAATCGGTTGGACTGCATGAATATTTTGATTTTGGCGGTTTCGGAGACGAACCCGTTGAAAAATGGGATGTGGCCGAGCAATGTATTGCCCAAGCTCAAGAAAAATACGGAACAATCTTTTCTCGCGAACAGATTTTTCTAATCGGAGATAGCGATTACGATATTACTTCTGCACGAAAAATCGGAATACAGAGCATCGCCGTCGCGACCGGCTGGGTTTCAGCGGATCGTCTTTTAGAAAATAAGCCCGATCATTTCTTTTACGATCTTTCGGAAACGCAGCGAGTGCTCAAAGTACTTGGTTTATAGAATAAAGAAAAAACCCGGGCAGGCCAATGGCCTGCCGGGTATTTCTATTGCTGATTAAGCTGCTTCCCGAAAAGAATTTGCTGGGGAATCGGTGTTTGGTAAAGTCATATAAGGAGACAAATCAATGAGTTTTATACTTGGATTATGTCAAATGATCGTTGAAAAGGATAAGCAAGCAAACTTGCGCAAAGCCGAATCCATGATCCGTGAAGCCGCAAACAGAGGGGCGGAGATGATCTCCTTGCCGGAGATTTTTAATTGTCCCTATTCAAATAAATTTTTCAGAGAATATGCCGAAGACGAACAGGGGCAGACCGTTAAACTTCTATCTTCCCTAGCAAAGGAACTTGCCGTCTATTTGATTGGGGGATCCATTCCGGAAATAGAAGATGATAAAATTTACAATGCAAGTTTTATCTTTGATCGTGAAGGCAAAATTATTGGGAAACACAGAAAGATTCATATGTTTGACATCGCGCTTGCCGGCGGCATTTCGATGAAAGAATCCGACATCTTGACGGCCGGCGAAACGATGACACTTGTTGATACCGAATTTGGGAAAATCGGTGTTGCGATTTGTTACGACGTTCGATTTCCTGAGTTGATCAGGAATATGACTTTGGCGGGAGCGAAGTTGATTGTTCTTCCTGCCGCTTTTACCCTGTTGACCGGAGTATCGCATTGGGATATTACGATGCGCGCACGTGCCTTGGACAACCAAGTATTCTTTGCTGCGGTATCTCCCGCAAGAGATCCCAATGGCTATTACCAAGCCTATGGTCACTCTTGCATTGCTACACCGTTTGGAGAGTTTTGCGCAAGAACCGATACACGCGAATCCATCGTTCTCGGGGAGATCGATTTTGAGTATATGGAATCTATTAGAGAACAATTACCGCTGTTGAAACATCGTCGACCGGAAGTCTACCGACAGGCAGCGGAACAGGATTATTACGGAGGAAAATAATGAAACGAATCACAGCGATCTTAATAATCGCAACCCTAATGCTCGCACTCCCTGCTTGCACAAAAAAGGCCGAGCCAGAACCGGAACCGGTGCTTCCCAAAGTAGTATTTGTTGCAGAAGGCGGCTTAACCGATAACATCGCAAATACGATTGCGTTTGAGGGCATGACCAAAGCAAAGGAAGAATTTGAAATAGAAACAGAACTTCTGGAAACAGAAACATCTTCTGATTCGATCGGCGGGCTTTCACAAGCCGCGGCTGCGGGAGCAAAACTTGTTATAACAACGGGTTTTGTATCTGTTGAAACCATGACGGAAATCGCAGCTCAATATCCGGAGACTCTGTTTGCCCTACTAAATTACGACGAAGAGATTGCCGCAAATGTTATGGGGCTTGCGTATAAAGAGCAAGAAGGTGCTTTTATCGCAGGAGTCATTGCTGCACTTTCAACACAAACGCAGGTGATTGGTTTTGTCGGCGGCGAAGACAGTGAGCTTTTGGAAAGCTATGAGTATGGTTTTCGCAGTGGAGTCAAGGCAATCAATCCTAATGCACAAGTGGCGGTTGCTTTCGCGGAAACATTTGAAGATCCAAATGCCGGCAGAACAGTAGCACAAACTCTGATTTCAAATGGAGCAGATATTCTATACCAAGAAGCAGGGAAAAGCGGAAGTGGCGCCATTGAAGCTGCTGAGCAAGCCGGAATCCAAGTGATTGCGGGTGATTGCGGACAAGCGGAGTGCGACTCGGAAGCAATCTTATGCTCGACCTTTAAAAGACTTGATAGTGGAGTATATCTCGCAATTCAAATGATGATGGAGGGCGACTTTGAGGGAGGCGTGTTTGAGCTTGGTTTGGACTTTGAAGCGGTCGGTTACACGGATGAAGAAGAGCGACTGCTCCCTGAAACTGCCTCTCAGGCAAAAGCATATATCAAGGCAATTTCGGCAGGTGACATCTATGTTCCTTCTAATCGGAGTGAGTTTGAGGAGTTTGTGGTACCGGAAGGTGGATTCCTTGTAAAACAGTAAAATATAAACAAAAGAAGGCCATGAAAGCGAGAGAAAACGCTTTGCATGGCCTTTTTATTGCAGTATAATATATAAGTACTCAAAAAATATTTTTTGAATCGTAATAAAAGGAGGAATAATGCAAATGAAGAAACTTTTAGTTTTACTGTTGGCATTGACTATGGTATTCAGCTTCGCCGCTTGCGGTGGTGCCGCCGAAGAAGAAGCGGCAGCGGATACTTACGAGATCGCCATGATTACAGACCTTGGCAGCATCGACGACAAATCCTTTAATCAGGGTACTTGGGAAGGTCTTGTGGCTTATGCCGAAGAAAACGAGATCACTCACAAGTACTATAAACCCACCGAACAGACCACAGATGCGTATCTTGCATCCATCGAACTTGCAGTCCAAGGCGGAGCAAAGGTCATCGTAACACCGGGCTTCCTTTTTGAACAGCCGATCTTTACTGCACAGGACATGTATCCCGATGTTACCTTCATTTTGATTGATGGATATCCGAATGATGGAGCAACGACGGATACCGAATTTAGAACAGAAAATAATGTCGTAGGCATCAAGTTTGCCGAAGAACAGTCAGGCTATTTGGCCGGCTATGCTGCGGTAAAAGATGGCTACACCAAGTTGGGCTTCATGGGCGGCGTAGCCGTTCCCGCAGTAGTCCGTTTCGGATACGGCTTTGCACAGGGTGCCGAAGCTGCTGCTGTTGAACTTGGTCTTTCGAATATCGACCTCAAATATCACTACACCGGAAACTTTATTCCTTCTCCCGAAGCACAGACTCTTGCGGCTTCTTGGTATGCTGAAGGCACAGAGCTGATCTTTGCCTGCGGCGGTGGCGTTGGAAATTCCGTTATGTCTGCGGCCGAAGCTGCTTCTACAGCTGTTATCGGTGTAGATATCGATCAGAGCCCCGAATCTCCCACGGTCATCACTTCTGCAATGAAGGGATTATCCGGTGCAGTACAGTCTGCTCTTGCAGCGTATTATGATGGAGAATTCCCGGGTGGACAATCTTTAGTCTATGGCGCTGATAAAGATGGCGTTCAGCTTCCGATGGAAACTTCAAAATTTGAGACCTTTACACAGGCTGATTATGATGCGGTTTATGCAGACCTCGCTTCCGGCGACATCGTTCTCACAAAGGACACAGATGCTGACGGCAATCAGATCGAAGCAGTAACAGAGCTTGAACTTCCAAATGTAAAAGTCAAAATAGTCGAATAACTGATTGACCATCAAATTGCATGGCAAGAACAAAAAACACAGTGAAAACAAGATAAGACCCAAAATGTACATTTAGAAATAGGATAAGACTTTTCGAAGGGCAGAGCAATCTGCCCTTCGTTTTTTGATTTGCAAATTTCTGCGCTGGCAACTCACCCTATTTGCAGCGCAAATAGTTGGTGAACTCATGCAAGGAAATCACAAATCTAGGATTTGTAGATTTCTACTGCCTTCGAATGTGCACAAAGTTAGCGAGTCAAGTAAGCAAAGGTGCATTCTCGAACTCGGACGGTTTCTACGGCAAACAGGAACTG
>JAQUUY010000101.1 GCA_028693645.1 Eubacteriales bacterium
GTTTTGTCCCATCTGTTTTCTTCGACATTCTTGATATACGGAACGTGAAGAATATCAAGGTCATTTGCCACAGACTGCAGCGAGCAATTTCCGCTACGCACGCAGGTAGTGCAAAGACAATCATGCTCAGAAAGAATCAACTCCACATTCGCCTTTCTTGCTTTTCTGACGCGTGGGCTGTTCGTAATGATCTCCATGCCTTCTTCTGCAACGGTATTGCAGGAAGTCGCAAGTTTCTGAAGTCCTTTAATTTCAACGAGGCAAACTCTGCAAGCCCCGATTTCATTGATATCTTTCAAGAAGCAGAGATGCGGGACGTTAATTCCTGCCTGCGCAGCTGCATCCATAATCGTAGTACCTTCGGGTACAGATATCTTCTGCTTGTTAATCGTAAGATTTACCATTGTTTTTCTCTCCCCCCTCTAAAAGATCCAAAGCCAGAGCAGTCACAGCGTAAGCAACGCAATGCTTCCTGCAACGCCGCTTCTTCACTCATCGGATTTTCAATTCCATCAAAATCCTCAATTCTTTCGGAAGCATGGCGTTCGGTCAGAACGGCACGACCGCAAGCCGGACGATCGATATTTCTCGGTTTCGGAATTTCGACGTCGCAAGTGATGGGGTGATTGAATCCAAGATAGCTGTCGATATTTGCTGCAGCAACTTTTCCGGCCATAATCGCGTTGATTACGGTGGAAGGACCTGTTACGCAGTCTCCGCCGGCGAATACGCCTTCGAGATCTTTCACTCCGCAGGAGGTCATTGTAACGATATTTCCTCTATTGACCGGGATTCCGTATTTAGCAAAGCTCTCGGAATCGATTGCCTGTCCGATAGCGGAAAGAACGAGGTCACAAGGAATGAATACTCTTTCTGCTTTTGCGTTGACCGGTCTCGGTCTTCCGGATGCATCACTCAGACCAGGTAGCTGCGGTTTAACCCAGAGGCCTCTGACATCACCGGACTCGCTCACTTCGATTGAATCAGGCGCCATCAAAGTAATCAGATCGCAACCTTCAGCGATTGCACCTTCGATTTCCTCCGGTAAAGCGGTCATATCTTCTTTTCTTCTTCTATATACAAGGCTGGCATTCTTTGCGCCAAGTCTTTTTGCTGTTCTTACAACGTCCATCGCTACATTTCCGCCGCCGATGACGCAAACAACTTTTCCTGCGTAATCAGGCATTTTCGAATCGCCGATTCCTCTGAGCATTTCTACTGCAGGGATTACGCCTCTTGCATCTTCGCCCGGAATTCCAAGCTGATTAAAGCTATGTGCTCCGATGGAAACATAAACGGCATCATATTCGCTGCGAAGTTTCTCAATGGAGTAGTCTCCGCTTCCGATTTCTACGCCTGTCTTAACCTCAACGCCGGTCGCGAGAATCGTATCGATATCGCTTTGCAGTCTTTCTCTCGGGAGACGATAGCTCGGGATTCCATAACGAAGCATTCCACCAAGTTGTTCTCTTTTTTCGAGAACGGTGATGCTATGTCCCATCAGAGAAAGGAAATATGCTGTGGTGAGTCCGCTCGGGCCGCCACCGATGATCGCGATTTTTTTGCCGGTGGGTTCTGCACCTTGCGGCGGAGGAACGCTACCTGCGTTTTCAATTGCGAATTTCTTCAAGCCTCTGATATGGATTGGAGAATCAACAAAAGTACGTCTGCATCTCGCTTCACAAGGATGTTCACAAATAAGCGCACAAGCTGACGGGAACGGATTGTCCTTACGGATTACACGAACGGCATCCGCAGAGCGGCCTTCGGCAATCAGTGCAACATAACCGGGAACATCAACGTTCGCGGGGCACATTCCAACACAGGGTACCGGTAGCTTCATTTTCTGAACATTTTCTGAACACTTGTGATTCTTAATGTGTTCAATATAATCTTCACGGAAGCCTTTTACGCCACGAAGGACCATATTGGCCGCTTCTGTTCCGATAGCGCAATCGGCTGCATCGCGAATCATTTCCGCTGTTTCTTCAATTAAATCAATCGTCTCTACTGTCGTATTTCCATTTACGTCTAAAACTTTCTCAATCAATTCTTCAAGTTGTCCCAAACCGACTCTGCACGGCACACACTTGCCGCAAGTCTGAGCGTGGCTCATTCTCAGGAAAGTTCCCGCCATATCGACAGGACAAAGTCCCTGAGGACTTGCAACTACTCTGCGTTCAAAGTCCTTGTACAACTCATTGACAACTGCTTGAGACAGGTCCAGAGTTTTTACATCCAATCTGCTCATTTTTAGTCCTTCACCTCTCTTAACCAAAAAACATATACCTACTAATTTAAATCATTGTTTAGCAAACTATTTCAATGCAATTATCGTACCATAAATGGCGCGTTTTGTTGAGCAGAATCAAATATTTATGGAAACTCAACGCAAATAAATCTTGTACGCATGGTGAATTTGCTTATTATTGAAACGCCTTCGCATATTTGATACAAGAACGGCTTGTTTCGTCTCAAATAATAGAACCCATTCTTCTGTTTTTCGTGATTTTGCCGAGTATGAAACGGTTCGCTTTGAGATTATTCTGCGCTCTTCGCAGCCGTTATTTTATGGTATAATACATTATCAAAAAAAATTCGCCATACCTGAGAAAGGATTTTTTATGAATATTCGCGTCTTAAAACATAGTATTTTACCGTTATTATTGGTCCTGCTCCTCGCGACGAGCGGCTGCGCCTTAAAAGACCGCTTTTTCGGAGACAGCGAGACAAAAGAAGCTTACGGTGAACTGGCGACGGCGTATTTAGCGGAGCTCTCTGAGAAAGGCCCACGTCTAGCCGGAACTCAAGGAGAAGCAGATGCGGCGAATTGGATCAAGGATCAACTTGTTGAAAGCGGTTACGAAGTCACGAGGCAAGAATTCTTATTCAAATCCGGCGAGGAAATCTTCGAATCAGAAAATATCATTGCCGAAAAAGCCGGTGAAAGCGAGCAGACGATTCTTGTCGGCGCGCATTATGATTCTGTGGATGCCGGCGGAGATGGTGTCGACGACAACGGCTCGGGAGTCGCGCTCGCACTCGAAACAGCTGCCCGCTTGAAAGACGTCGAAACGCCACAGACCATACGATTTGTCTTTTTCGGTGCCGAAGAATTCGGCTCTTGTGGTTCCAATTACTATGTAAGCCATGCCGATTCCTCTGAGCTTTCCAATTTGCTTTTGATGATTAATTTTGACAGCATTGTTGCGGGCGATTTCGCTTATGTATACGGCGATGCCGGTGCAAATGGAAAATTCCGAGATCGAGTCCTTGAACTTGCCGACGAAAACGACCTTACTCTTCGCACGCAAGCCGGAGAAAACCCTGCTTATCCGGCAGGAACGACCTGCGATTTCAGTGATCACGGGCCTTTTAAAAATGCAGGTATTCCCCATGTGTATTTCGAAGCAACAAACTGGTTTTTAGGCGAGCAGGATGGTTATACCCAGGTGAACATGAATTTCGGGGTCAACGGAGAAATCTGGCATACTTCTTATGATACAATCAGCTACCTGAACGAAACCTTCCCTGGGCGAATCGAAGCATATCTTTCCCTCTTTTCAAACCTGACAGACCTTTTTCTTCTCGAAGACCTGAGCAAACTTTAGTGAATGACCCGCATTTGCGAAAGACTGGAGGACTTTTTTCTATGAATGAAAAAATAGCGATTTTGCAGCAATGGATTGACGAGAGTAGTAGCATCGTTTTTTTTAGCGGCGCCGGTGTGTCTCTCGAAAGCGGCGTTCCCGATTTCCGTTCCATGGGAAACGACTATTTTCAGAAATACGATTACCCTCCGGAGGCGATACTCAGCCGAACTTTTTTCCAACGCAAACCCGAAGAATTTTTTCAATTTTATCGTGATCGAATATTAAGACCACTCCTCACCGCGGAGCCTAACACGACCCACAATAAACTGGCTACGCTCGAGGCCGCCGGCAAAATTCGACGGATTATAACGCAAAACATGGATGGGCTCCATCAAGAAGCGGGCAGTCTCAAAGTGCTTGAGCTTTATGGTTCGGTCATGCGAAACCCTTGCCCTGACTGCGAGAGACGGCGAACGGTTTTGGAAATACTGGAACATCCAAACGTCCCCTACTGCGATGTCGATATGTGCGGTGCCATTTTTACTCCCGAAATTTTTCTTTTCGGGGACGGGCTTGACAAGGAAACAATGACAACCGCCATGTTTGATATGGTCAATGCAGATCTTCTCATTATCGCAGGAACCTCTCTCCTCGAATACCCGGCAGCCGCTTTTGTCCACCTTTACGGACGCAAAAAGATGGTTCTCATCAACGAAAAGGAACATGCGATGGACTCGCGCGCCGACTTGTTCCTGAATGCCTCGGTTTCGGAAGTCATGTCGCAAATCAACGTTGGGGAGAAAATAACCAGCTCCTAGTATTGAAGACTTTTTTTATCCATGTTACTATCAAAATATACACAAGCAAAATAAGATATGGAGGGTTCAGGTATGGAAATTAGAAATGCTACAATGGAAGATTTTGACTTAGCTTTCGATTATATCGAAAAATTGTGGACGTACAACACCTACGACAAGTCCGTTATTGAAAAAGTATACAAAGAAGTCCTGGAAAACGACGATGATTTTGCTTTTTTTCTGTTTGACGAAGGAAAGCCCAGAGGATTCTGTCACGGAACTTACTTCAATACGTTTTGGCTTTCCGGCTTGACTTGCTACGTTTCGAGCATTATAACCAACGAGGAAGATCGCGGCAAAGGTTACGGTGTAAAATTAATGGATCACGCCAAAGTCCTTGCCAAAGAAAAGGGCTGTCGCGGCATCGTCCTCGACTCCGGAATGCCCCGAAAAGGCGCACATCGTTTTTACGAAATCTATGGATTTGAGAAAAACGCTTTCTGCTTCGATTTACTTCTGGATTAAGACCATTTTATGGCGCAGAAGCTCTTACAGCTTCTGCGCTTTTTT
>JAQUUY010000011.1 GCA_028693645.1 Eubacteriales bacterium
CTTCTCCCCGAAGCAGTCGAGGCAGTTTGCAAAAAGCTACGAAAGGAATGCAACAAATGAAAATTTATGACTTATTTGAAATCCTACACAGCAAAGCTTATCCCGGCCGCGGTATCGTCATTGGTACAAGTGAAGATGGCGAGCATGGAGTGATTGCTTATTTTATTATGGGGCGAAGCGAAAACAGCCGAAATCGCGTTTTTGTTGAAGAAGGAAAAGGGATTCGAACAGAAGCCTTTGATCCCGCGAAATTGAGCGACCCTTCTCTGATTATCTATTCTCCCGTCAGGGTTCTCGACAGGGCTACCATCGTTACAAACGGAGATCAGACAGATACAATCTATGATTCATTGGAACGCTTTGAATCATCAAAAGCTGATTATAAAGGTGCTCTTTTGACAGACAGCCTCGAAGGCACTCTCGCTGTCCGCGCTTTCTTTGAAGCACTTGCCGGACGGACGTTTGAGCCCGATGCGCCAAACTATACCCCTCGTATTTCCGGACTTTTATTTGCTGACGGTGATTTTTCGAATTACCGCCTCTCCATTCTTAAGACCGCAGAGGGAAACCCGGTTACTTGTCAGAGATTTTATTACTCCTACGAAAACAAAATTCCCGGTGTCGGGCACCTGATTCATACATACCAAGTCAACGGAGATCCCCTTCCCTCTTTTGAAGGCGATCCTCGCCCTGTCACAATCAAAGGCGATATTGAATCCTTTTCGGCAAACCTATGGAAAAGCCTTAACCCAGATAACAAGGTGTCTCTTTTTGTCCGTTATATAAATTTCCGCGACAACAGCAGCGAAACCAAAATTATAAACAAGTATCCTGAGGAATAAAGGTATCCCTTCTCCCTAAAGTAGTAGAAAGGAAGAATTTTATGGCAACTTCAATGGAATTAAAATACGGTTGCAACCCAAACCAAAAACCTGCACAGATTTATATGCAAGAGGGCGAACTTCCCCTTACAGTGTTGAACGGGAAACCGGGCTATATCAATCTTCTTGATGCATTGAACGGTTGGCAACTTGTCAAAGAATTAAAAGCAGCAACTCATCTTCCCGCGGCTACTTCTTTTAAGCATGTCAGCCCCGCAGGTGCTGCACTCGGCCTCCCTCTCAATTTTATTGAAAAAAAGATTTATTTTGTTGATGGAGATTTATCTCCGCTTGCTTGCGCTTATGCACGAGCCAGAGGAGCGGATCGTATGTCCTCTTTTGGGGACTTCATCGCACTTTCTGATGTCTGCGATCTTTCCACAGCTCATTTAATTGCAAGAGAAGTATCTGACGGTGTCATTGCTCCCGGTTATGAGGATGCGGCGTTGGAACTACTTAAAACCAAACGAAAAGGTGCTTACACCATTTTGCAAATTGATGAAGCTTATGTCCCTGCTCCCCTTGAAACCAAAGACGTCTTTGGAATCACTTTCGAGCAAGGCCGAAACGAGTTCAAAATTGATGATTCTCTCCTTAACGAAATAGTAACCAAAAGCGAATACCTTCCAAAGGAAGCCCGCAGGGATCTGCTTTTGGCTCTGATTACCCTAAAATACACACAATCTAATTCCGTCTGTTATGCATACGAAGGTCAGACCATCGGTGTCGGTGCGGGACAGCAATCAAGAATTCATTGTACACGTCTTGCCGGAAACAAAGCCGATTTTTGGCATCTTCGTCATCACCAAAGAGTGCTCGATTTAAAATTTGTTGACGATATTTCTCGCCCCGAACGCGATAATGCCATCGATGTCTATCTCGGAGAGAACTACCACGATATCCTTGATGAACATACTTGGCGCAAAGTATTTAAAACGAAACCCGATCCCTTGACCCCAAGCGAAAAGGCCGACTGGCTTGCCGGTGCCCGAGGAGTGTCCCTTGCAAGCGATGCCTTCTTCCCCTTTGATGACAACATTAAAAGAGCACGTCGCAGCGGCGTCTCCTTTATTGCTCAACCGGGCGGATCTATCCGCGATCAGGACGTAATCAACACCTGTGACGCTTTGAATCTTACCATGGTATTTACCGGGATGCGTCTATTCCATCATTAAATAGCTGAAACCCGGATATGCCGACAGAAAGGAACTATTCTCTATGAATCTCTTGGTAGTAGGTGGCGGCGGCCGCGAGCACGCAATCATAACAAAACTCAAAGAAAATCCTACGGTAACGAAGATCTACTGCCTCCCCGGAAATGGTGGCATTTCCTATGACGCTTCCTGCGTTGCAATCGGAGCAATGGAACTCGATGCCATCGTCGATTTTGCAAAGAAAAACGAAATCGACTTTGCCGTCGTAGGTCCGGATGACCCACTCGCTAACGGCGCGGCAGATAAGCTCCTTGCCGCAGGCATTCCTGTATTTGGACCGAGTGGAGACGCCGCGGCAATCGAAGGCAGCAAAGTTTTTTCCAAAGAACTGATGAAAAAATATAATATACCAACCGCTGCTTATGAAGTATTCGATACCGCAGATGCCGCGCTATCCTATATCAAATCCACAAATCGTTTCCCCGTGGTAATCAAAGCAGATGGGCTTGCTCTCGGAAAAGGCGTCATCATCGCAGAAAACACTTCCGAAGCAGAAAAAGGAATCACAAGCATTATGACCGAACGCATCTTTGGAGATAGCGGGAATCGCGTTGTGATTGAAGAATTCCTTACAGGCCCCGAAGTGTCGGTTTTGGCCTTTACAGATTCAAAAGCGATGATCCCCATGGTTTCTTCTATGGATCATAAACGCGCCTTAGATGGAGATTTAGGCCCGAATACGGGTGGAATGGGCACGATTGCACCGAATCCCTATTACACAGAAGAAATTGCCGCTGTCTGCATGAAGAACATCTTTCTCCCCACAATGGAGGCTATGAATAAAGAAGGTCGGCCTTTTAGAGGCTGCCTTTATTTTGGGTTGATGCTTACCGAAAGTGGCCCAAAAGTCATAGAATATAATTGCCGCTTTGGCGACCCCGAAGCACAGGTGGTTCTTCCTTTGCTTGAAACCGATCTTCTCACGGTCATGAAAGCCGTTGCAAATGAAACACTTTCTGAAACACCTGTCCGTTTTTCTAAAGGAGCGGCCTGCTGCGTTGTCTTAGCCTCGGGCGGCTATCCCGGCTCCTACGAAAAAGGAATCCGTATCGAAGGGCTCGTTGCAGGACAACTTCGAGCCGAAAACACTTCTGATTCCTTTGTCTTTCATGCGGGCAGCAAATTAGAGAATAATGAACTGGTCACTGCCGGCGGACGGGTTCTCGGAGTCACCGCAAAGGGAAATTCTCTTGAGGAGGCTATTGCTTCGGCATATCAAGCTGTTGGGCGAATCCATTTTTCCGGCATGCATTTTCGCAAAGATATTGGCCGTCGTGCATTGGATGCAAACAAACAAGAAAAGAAGTAACCGCGAACGCTTAGAGAGGGGAATTTTTCATGTCCGTTTATAGAATATATGTTGAGAAAAAAGAAGCATTTGCCGTAGAAGCAAAACAGCTCGCAGGTGATATCCGAGTATTTCTAAGGATTCCACAGCTAACGTCGATTCGGATTTTAAACCGCTACGATGTCGAAGGGATTGATGCCGAGCTTTTCGAGAAATGCAAATCTACCGTTTTTTCGGAGCCGCAGGTCGATGACATCTACGAGGAGATTCCCTCAAGCGAACATCTTCTTGCTGTCGAATACCTTCCCGGGCAATATGATCAAAGAGCTGATTCTTGCGCGCAGTGCATCCAGATTGTATCTCAAAAGCAACGCCCGGCCGTAAGAACAGCAAAGATTTTTTTACTGTCAGGCTCCCTTTCAGCGGAAGATCTCCTTTTGATTAAGAATTATCTTATCAATCCTGTCGAAAGCCGCGAGGCTTCTTTTTCGACTTTCGAAACTCTCGAAGAAGCATATGACACGCCTCCTGCAGTATCGACCGTCGAAGGCTTTCTTTCGATGGAAGACTCCGCACTTTCTTCTTTCATAAACGAAAATGGCTTAGCCATGGATCTTGCGGATCTCCTTTTTTGTCAGGAATATTTCCGCAAAGAAAAGCGGGACCCCAGCGTTACCGAGATTCGTATGATTGATACCTATTGGTCTGATCACTGTCGACACACAACGTTCCAAACACAGATTGACGAAATCAGTATTTCAGACAAAAAAGTCGAGCTCGCTTACGAGCAATACCAAGAACTCCGCAAGTCTCTTGGTCGAGAAAACAAACCTCTAACCCTTATGGATCTTGCAACCATTGCCGCGAAATATCTCGTCAGTACCGGCCAGTTGAAAAATCTTGATGTGTCCGAAGAAATCAATGCCTGTTCTGTCAAAATCCCCGTTGATGTTGATGGGTTGACGGAAGAATGGCTTTTAATGTTCAAAAACGAAACACACAACCACCCAACGGAAATCGAGCCCTTTGGCGGCGCGGCGACTTGTGTCGGCGGTGCAATCCGAGATCCGCTTTCCGGTCGTTCCTATGTTTATCAAGCAATGCGCATCACCGGAGCCGGAGATCCCTTGACCCCTGTCGAAGAAACACTCCCGGGAAAACTTCCGCAGAGAAAAATCGTCACGACAGCGGCTGCCGGATATAGTTCCTATGGCAATCAAATCGGGCTTTCGACCGGTCTTGTCAATGAAATTTATCATCCCGGTTATGTGGCAAAGAGAATGGAACTTGGTGCTGTAATTGGCGCCGCACCCGCCCGGCAGGTCATTCGTGAGACACCTGCTCCGGGCGATGCCGTCATCCTTCTCGGCGGCAAAACCGGACGAGATGGATGCGGCGGGGCGACAGGTTCCTCGAAATCCCACAGCATCAGCTCCCTGTCGCAGTGCGGCGCGGAAGTCCAAAAGGGAAACGCTCCCGAAGAACGTAAAATCCAGCGTCTTTTCCGAGATGGCAAGGTCACTCGTTTGATTAAGCGCTGCAATGATTTCGGTGCGGGCGGTGTTTCCGTTGCCATCGGAGAATTAGCAGATGGTCTTGCTATTGATCTTGATGTTGTTCCAAAAAAATACGAAGGTCTTGACGGGACGGAGCTTGCCATCAGCGAATCGCAGGAGAGAATGGCTGTTGTCGTTGCTGATTGTGACGTGCCTACCTTCCTCCTCTATGCTGCCGCAGAAAACATTGAAGCGACTGTCGTCGCTCGGGTTACAGATAACTCTCGGCTTAGTATGACTTGGCGCGGACAAAGGATCGTTGATCTTTCGCGTGAATTTTTGAATTCAAACGGAGCCCCAAAACACATCGATATTTCAGTCCCTGACTTCAATAAAGCAAGCTTTGTGAATACAATGCAAGCACTTGCCATCGGAATAAAAGAGGACAGTTCCTTGGAAGAAATCTTTTCTGCTACGGTTACAGACCTTAATGTCTGTTCCCAGAAAGGCTTGATCGAACGCTTTGATTCAACGATTGGTGCTTCGAGCATCCTAATGCCACTTGGGGGAATCCGCCAGGCGACACCTACACAGGCTATGGTTGCAAAACTTCCTGTGCTTTCAGGGAAAACGACAACCTGCTCGATTATGTCTTATGGATTCGATCCCTTCTTGTCAGAAGCCGATCCCTTTTCCGGAGCTTATCTTGCCGTCGTGGAATCACTTGCAAAAATCGTTGCCTCCGGTGGCTCTGTAAAAAATGCCTATCTTTCTTTCCAAGAGTATTTCGAGAAATTAGGTAGTGATCCTCTTCGTTGGGGAAAGCCTTTTTCCGCCCTACTCGGTGCATTAAAAGCACAAACCGAACTTGGAGTCGGCGCAATTGGCGGTAAGGATTCTATGTCCGGGAGCTTCGAATCAATCCATGTTCCCCCGACGCTCGTTTCCTTCGCTGTTTCCTACGGCAATGCCGCAAATATCATTTCTCCTGAATTTAAAAAAGCAGGCTCACGAATTGCTTTTCTTTCACCCTTATGTGATGATACGGGACTTCCGCTGGCCGAAAGCCTTAGCGTTTGTTTCAATACAGTGGAAGATCTCGTTGCAAAGAAAAAGGTTCTCTCTGCTTATACCTTGACGAAAGGCGGCCTCGCAGAAGCATTATTTAAAATGACTGTCGGAAATCAAATTGGCATTGCGCTTTCCTGCGAACCAAAGGCTTCCCTGCTTTCCCAAAAGGCATACGGCTCCTTTGTTCTTGAACTTTCTGAAGATGCAGAGCTCAAAGAAAACGATATGCCCTACTCGGTCTCTATTCTGGGAACGACCGTAGCGGAATACACCATTACACGGAGCTCCGAAACAATGGATCTTTCGATTCTTGAACAAAAATACGAGAGTAAGCTTTCCTCCGTCTATCCAAGTGATGTTGCAGACCAAAAGGACGCTGCCGCTGTGCACATTCCTTCCCTGCAGTTTGATGCAGATAAAGTACTCGGTTATCAGGGCCTAAAAGCAAACACACACTATGCAAAACCACTGGCATTGATTCCCGTATTTCCCGGCACAAATTGCGAATACGATACCGCTCGGGCGTTGGCCGCGGCGGGAGCCGAGCCACATATTACAGTAATCCGGAATCTCTCACCGGAAAGCATTGCTGATTCGATTAAAGAAATCGCAGCCCAGATTGCGCGTGCTCAGATTATTGTTCTTCCGGGTGGTTTTTCCGGTGGCGACGAACCCGACGGCTCCGGAAAATTCATTACTGCGTTTTTCAGAAATCCTCTCATTACAGAACGTGTCAGAGAATTTTTAAATCAGCGCGATGGTCTGATGCTCGGTATCTGTAATGGTTTCCAGGCCTTAATCAAGCTTGGCCTTGTTCCCTACGGTGATATAAGGGATATGGATGCGAGCTGTCCAACTCTTACCATGAATCGCATCGGCAGACATCAGTCTCGTTTGGTCCGCACAAGAGTCGCCTCTAACATTTCACCGTGGCTATCGACTTCCGCTGTTGGCGAAATTCATACTATGCCAATTTCGCATGGTGAAGGACGTTTTGTAATTGAAGATTCACTCCTTAGCGAACTGATTGCAAAAGGACAAATTGCGACACAGTATGTTGATCTTTCAGGACTTCCCACAAGCGAAATCCAATACAACCCGAACGGTTCCCTTCATGCAATCGAAGGAATTACGTCTCCCGACGGTCGTATTTTAGGAAAAATGGGGCACTCCGAACGACACGGTGAATTTGTCCACAAAAATGTCCCCGGCAATATGGATCAACAGCTCTTCGAAAATGCTGTACGTTATTTTTCAATTTGAGATAAGTTGTCGTTTGATTAACGAACGAAAAAAGACAAAAAAAAACAACAAGGAATTGCGATTTTCAGCTTGCAATCCCTTGTTTTTTTAAGGCATTTATTATTGTCAGACTATTCTCTTTTTGTTAACTATTTAATTTTTGTAATTTTCTGATTTTATTGTTGACAAAGGGTATTTTTTGTTGTAACATAAGCCTACTCAAAGAAACAGATTTCCCGCTTTAGGACAAAGCCAAGAAAAGGAAATCCAAAGTATCGTGCAGACCCTCAATGAAACGGGATAACCAAAGTAATTGAGAAGAGCAAGGAACTGGAGCCACCACAGTAAAGGCAATCGTCCATAGCAAGAAATTTGAAGTAAGTGAGAAGCCTCGATGAAATGGGAAACCAAAGTAATTGAGTCGCCCCCGAAAAAAGGCAAAGATCCAATGAATGTCACCTTTTGAAGCAAAATATTTTGAGGCCAGAGGTTTCCTCCGCTAAAAAATTGAGATAAGAAGGGGCAAACAAAAAGATCAACCGCGCCGGTAAATTGAGGGCAAGGAAAGGAGGACGTACTCTATTGAGCTACAGTCCGGAAAAAGGGTAGACCGATCCGATTTTGGATTTGTTGTCTGCCCTTTTCCTATGTTTGTGTTTACTTGCTGCGTTTAATTCTTTTGCGATAATAAATGACAGAAAAGCCAATTCCGCAAAGTACAAAGAAAACAAAAAAGAATTCCGAATATATGTCCATGTATGCTACAATTTTTCCCCACGAAGCCCCCGCCAGAGAGCCCAACAAAACAAGCACGGTGTTCCAAATCAACGTTCCTCCTGTAGAAAAGAGAAGGAACTTGCCCAAAGGCATCTTCGTAATGCCCGCAGGAATCGAAATGAGACTTCGTATAATGGGAATGAAACGACAAAAGAAGACGGTAGCCCCGCCCCTTCTTTCGAACCAACTTACAGAGCGAGATACATCTTCTTTTTTGAAACGGAGTGCCCTTCCCCATCTACTTCCAAGAACTCTTTCTAACTTTTCAGGATTTAGCAAACGCCCTATTCCATAAAGAAGCAGCGCCCCCAAAAGTGACCCCGCGGTAGATGCTGCAATGACTCCGGGAACGTTTAGGGTAGAGTACGTCGTCAAGAACCCAGCGAAAGTCAGTATTGCCTCAGAGGGAATCGGGGGGAACAAATTTTCAATAGCGATTAAAAGAAAAATCCCAAAATAGCCCCACTGATTTATCGTTTGAATGATGAAGTCCTGCATACTACCTGCCTTGTTTTTCATTTTTCGCTTAAGCTTCGTATCCTAATACTCCTATTTTATGTTTCACCTGCAATTTAGTCAAGTTACATCTTATCCAACCCATATTCGGCAATTTTATTAAAAAGCTGCCTTCTGGTTATTCCCAAATCTTCTGCGGTCTTAGTCATATTATAATTATTTTTTATCAAAACATCTTCAATGTATGCACTTTCCGTTTCTTTTCTGATTTCCCGAAGGCCCTTACCGGTTGTATTCTCTGTCATTTTTTCTTCGGCATATCTTTTTTCGAATGCAGGAGAAGGAAGCGCTTGCCTTAAAATAACACCATCTTCCGACAAAACGACCAATCTTTCTATAATATTTTTTAATTCCCTTACATTTCCCGGGTAGGAATACGTTTGCAAAAAATCGATTACTGCCGGTTCGATTTTTTTGATTGGTTTTTTCATTTCGTTTTCGGAGCGTTTAAAAAAGTAATCAATCAAAAGGGGAAGATCTTCTTTTCGTTCACGTAGCGGGGGAATGTTAATGACAATGGTGCTGATGCGATAAAAAAAATCCTCTCTAAAACGTCCCGCTTCGATTTCTTCTTGCAAGTTTTTATTTGTTGCCGTGACAAGTCTAAAATCGACCTCTAATTCTTCATTGCTACCCATGCGATAAACACGTTTGTTTTCAATGGCTTTGAGTAATTTTGCCTGCATTGATAAGGGAATATCTCCAATTTCATCAAGAAACAGAGTCCCTCGATCCGCAGCTTCAATCCGGCCAATCCGACGACTCATCGCTCCGGTGAAAGAGCCTTTCTCATGTCCAAAAAGTTCGGATTCAAGAACTGTTTCTGCAATAGCATGGCAATTTAAATCCATGAAGGCTTTCCCTTCTCTCGGGCTATTTTCGTGAATGTAGCGAGCAATCACCTCTTTACCTACTCCAGACTCGCCAAGGACCAAAATATTACTTTCGCTGTCTGCTGCCTTTTTGGCAATCGATAACATGGCGTTGAACGCAGGGCTGTTGCTCGTCAACATAGCATCATAGCGGCCTACTTTTTCCTTAAGCAACTGGTTTTCTTGTTTCAGCTCGAGCATTTTAAACAACTTATTGATTTCTCGCAATAATTCGCCGGGATCGCCACCTTTTGTGACGTAAGAGTAAGCCCCTTCACGCATTGCAACAACTGCATTTTCGATACTGCCAAAGGCCGTCATCATGATTACTTCTGTGTTCGGATATAATTCTTTTATTTTATGCAACAATTCTCTGCCGTCCATTTCGGGCATAATCAGATCGGTAATTACAAGATCAAAGGTTTTTTCGGCAAGCAGTTTCAATGCCACCGAAGCCGCGGTACTCACAGTAACCATATGGCCGTTGGCTTCGAGAATTACTTTCATGACTCTGCCGTAGTCTTGTTCATCATCAACAACAAGTATTTTTAGTCCCCTTTTGTTCATTTTTTCTCTCCTCGCTCACTGACAGGAATCTTTAAGGAAAAAACGGTTCCTTCGCCGACTTTGCTTTCTACTTTGATTTCCCCGCCCATTTTCTGGACTTCGTTGTAAACGATATAGAGCCCAAGTCCGCTGCCTTCTCGTTTCATTTTTGTCGTAAAGAAGGGATTAAATATTTCATCAATATTCTCGGGCGGAATTCCCTCTCCGTTATCTGTGATTGTCAAAAGAAGCGTTTTATCCTTTGTAAGCTCACAGGCAACCGTTACGATACCACTGTCACCACAAATAGCATCTGCCGCATTTGAAATCAAGTTAATTAACACAAGTTCAAGTGCTTCCACGTTGATCACCGCGGAATCAGGACCTTTATATTCGTAATGTAGAACGATTTCCCGCTTTTTCAACAGGCTTCTTTGCAGGTCAATAATAGAACAAATCAAATTATTCAAATCAATGAATTCATTTCGATTCGATGTAATCCTCGAAAAATTTAAGAGGTTTTCTATAATCCGGCCCGATTTTTCAACTGATTTTTCAATGACTCTGATGGCTTCATTTCTCGTGGCGGGGTCATTTGCATCGACTTCTTTTAGAACATAACAATAATTTCGTATCAGTCCCAGCGGATTTCTTATTTCATGTGCAACACCGGCAGCAAGCTGCCCGACTGCAATCATTTTATTGTCTTGCAGCATTTGTCGCTCCGCATTTCTCGCATCCGTCACATCAATAATCATTACTAATATTTTATGTACTTTTTCCTTGTTGTCCTTAATTGTGAAGGTATGCAGTTCAAAAATGCGTTTAGCGAAGGAAAGCTCTCCTGCATTCTCTTTTTCTTCTTTGAATGTTTTTTCTATCAAGTCATTTAGAAGACCTTCACCGACCTCATCAAGTTTTAACACCTTGCTCAAAAGCAGACCCAGTGCCTCGTGCCTTTTCAATTGCAAATATTGAGCGAAAGCTTTGTTGATATTCGCGATTTCTCCCTTTCGATCGACTTCTGCCAGGAAATAGGTCACTCCGTCAAAAGTAGTTTGCATTTCATTCTGACTTTGAATCAATCGTTCCATCCTATCGCGAAGTTCTTCATACAAACTTTTGTTTGATTGATAAAACAAAAGAAAAACACAAAGCACCGCCGCAAACACAATTAATATGATAATACCCGTTTTTTCAGGAATGTTCACGGGGTTGAGCGGATAGGAAATCCCCATCCACTTTTGTTGCAAGTCGACAAGCAGACGATCGTCCTCAAAATGGTAGACCGCATTGTTCAGAATCTCAAACAAAATGCTGTTGTTTTTCGCCACGGCAAAGCAGAAATTTCTTTCGTAAACATAGCCATCCGTTCGAAGCCAATCCTTTTCAATCAAGTGACCATCCAAATAATGGAACAGTGCCGTTTCGCTTCCGGAGAAAGCATTCCCTTCTTTTTTCGCTACCGCGAGGGCAAGATCTTCTATGCTCGCCATGACTTGAACTTGTGCCTCCGGGAATTCGCGTCGGAGTAATTCTTCAGCAGGGTCGCCTTCTGCCAACAAAAGCTCCATCCCTTTCCCCTTTTCTTCTTCATTGACTTTCAAGCTTCTTTGAAAAAACAAAACACCTTTGGTCGGGACAATAGGCATCGTAAAGGAAATTGCTTTTTCCATATTCGTATCTTGTGCCATGATCACAACGTCCAATTCGCCATTTTCGAGCATTTCTTTTATGTCAGAAAATAACACCGGAACAAATTCTGTTCTGATTTCATAACTGTCCGTGATGTGATCGACATAATCCTTCAAGAAGCCTTGTGGTAGGCCCTCTTCATTCCACAAAAGAAGTGGCGCCGCATCGTCCGGAACACCGATTCGTATCTTTTCCTTAGCCTCAATCCATTCTCTTTGTTGCTCATTCAATGGATAGGTTTCTATTTTTTCACCTTTGTAGAATCCATCAAGATTCAATGTGCTTCGATAAAAAAGCATTACCAAAAGGGAAAGCGCTATCATAACCGAAAGGAGAACTGTTTTATTCATTTGAGTATTCCTTTCGTGAGTATTCTTCTCCAAAAACAAGAAGTTCTCTATCTTTTGCCGTGACTTTTCCATAAGCCGCTCTCGTCCACAACGCTAAAATGACTCCAATCAACGCCCAGCCAAGGACCAGAAGCCATTCCTCCGGCCATTTCAATGCGCCCGGCCCCATCGGAGTATAAAGGAACAAGAACAATATTGAAATTCCAACGACTAAGATTCCTACAAAATTTCCGTACTTAATTCGAAAAGGCCTATTTAAATCAGGCTCTTGTTTTCTTAACAGCAAAAAAGAAATTGCAACCATCAGATACGAGATTACCGAGCCAAAAGCACTCGCATTGACAAACCATACCAATGCATTTTTTCCAAGCAAGGGAGTAATCGTACAGATTCCTCCGACAAGCACGATGGCACCAACCGGTGTTTTATATCGGGGATGCAACTTCCCGAAAAACGGAGGCAGCATTTTAGCTCTGCCCATCGCATAAATGACACGGGTCGACCCCACAATAAAACCATTCCAGCTTGTCATGATGCCACAGATTCCACCAAGTATCATTATTTTCCCAAATACGGGAGAGCCGTAACAGTAAGCCATTGCGTCTGCCGCGGGAACGATACCGGCATTTCTTACCTCGGGAGGCGCAGAAATACTGATCCCAATCAAAATCAGAAAGTACCAAGCAGCAGCCATCAAAATTGATACGATAAAAACTTTTGCAATCTGGCGCAAAGGCAAATTCATTTCTTCTGCTGATTGAGGAATAACATCAAAGCCAACAAACATAGACGGAACCATCAATAGCACCGCGATTACTCCATTGAAATTCGTGAAAACAGGTTCCATATACTGTGTGTTCCCAAAAGAAACACCTCCAAAAACAAAGAGTAACCCCACCATAAAAAGTGCCGACGTCGTCATGACCTGAAAAATCGCCGCCGGTCGTGTTCCAAAATAATTTAGGAGCAGCAAGACAAAGGCTCCGATCATTCCGATTGCTGACCACGATGCATAAACGGAGTAATCACCAATACTCCATAAGTAACCAATCTTTGGTATTGGGAAAATATAATCGATTGCTGTTGCGAGAGCGATTCCCTCCCAAGCGGCAACGCCTATATAGGCAAAGGAGATTGTCCAGCCAACAAGCCATGCATACCCAGAGCCAAGTACTCTGTAGGTGTAGACCATTTCTCCGCCTGCAAGAGGAAGTGCCGACGTCAACTCTGCATAGGTTAAGCCGACGAAAATGCATAATACGGCTCCAAAGGCAAAGGCAAGCAAGGCTCCGGCGACTCCGGCTTCACTGACCCATACTCCGGAGAGCATGACCCAGCCCCAGCCAACCATGGTTCCGAACGCCAAAGTCAATACATCAGTTCTGCCCAACACTCTTTTTAAACTGTTTGTTTCTTCAGCCATTGCGGCGGCTCCTTCACATTTTCAGTATTTATTATCTACATTTATATTTAATCACAATTCTTTACCATAAAACAGTTTTTTTAATCTACTCTTTCTTCACAAGGTCAAAAGAAAGGGAAAGAAAGAATGTCTGCTCTCCCTCAAAGAGAGAAAAAGAGCAGACATTCAAGTATTGAGAAAGTGTTCGTGAAAACAAATGATGCTATTTTTTCATGTATTTTTCTCTTGCATAATCATCACCGAACATCAGATATTCTCTCTCTGAGAGCGGAACATTCGGGAACTCTTTTTTGTTCATAGCATACAGGATAACTCCCAAAACAATCCAGCCAAGAACCATCAACCATTCATAAGGCCAAATGAGACTCCCCGGTCCAAACGGCAGATAGAGGCAAAGGAAGAATACAGCCACCAATACAGCTCCGATTCCTACGGCAATGCCGCCTTTAACCTTATAGGGTCTTGCTAATTCAGGTTCTTTGCGTCTTAAGGCAACAAAGGAAGCAGCAACCATGAAATACGCAATAACCGTACCGAATGCACTTGCATCAACAAACCATACTAAAGCACTCTTTCCAAGAAGTGGCGAAACACAGGTAATCGCTCCAACAAGAATGATTGCTGCGGTAGGTGTTTGGTATTTGGGATGGACTTTTCCGAATACAGCCGGAAGCATTTTTGCTCTACCCATAGCAAAGATAACTCTTGTTGCTCCGATAATGAATCCATTCCAAGACGTCAAAATACCACACAGTGCCGCAATAATCATAAGTTTTCCGACAATAGGTGCTCCTACAACGTACGCGAAAGATTCGGCAACAGGAATACTTGCCCCATTTCTAACATCCGGCGGTGCTGCCATTGCAATACCGACAATCATTATGATGTACCAAGCTGCAGCAAGGAGAATTGAAATAATCAATACTTTTGCGATTTTTTGAAGCGGGATGTTCATTTCTTCTGCGGCCTGCGGTATAACATCGAATCCGACGAACATAGCCGGCACCATCAATAAGACCGCAACAAGACCAGCCGTACCGGTATAAGTCGGAACCATATTTTCGACGCTTCCGGCAGATACGCTTCCCACGAAGAAAAGGATACCTCCAACCGACATCGCAATCGTTGCAGAAAGTTGGAATACGGCGGCAGGTTTTGCTCCGCGATAATTTACAAAAGCAAGAAGCAGTCCACCAAGAGCTCCAACAAGGACCCAAGAAGCGTAGACATCAAAGCCTGCAACAGTCCAAAGGAAGCCAAAACGCGGAATGGGAACTAAGTAATCGATTGCCGTTACAAGAGCCGGCCCTTCCCAAGCGGCAACGCCCACATAAGCAAAGGTAATCATCCAACCGGTGATCCACGAAGCATTATAGCCAAGCCCACGATAAGAGAAGACCAGTTCGCCTCCTGCAAGAGGAAGCGCGGGTGTCAACTCCGCATAAGTCAATCCTACAAAAATACAGAGAACGGCACCAATCAGGAAGGCAACTACCGCTCCAACCGCGCCGGCTTTTTCGACCCATACGCCGGCCAACATGATCCAGCCCCAACCTATCATTGTTCCGAAGGCCAAAGCGACGACATCCTTGATTCCAAGTACACGGTTCAAGGATTCTCTTTCAACATTGTTTTGAGTCATATCAATCATCCTTTCTTTTTTCCCTGACATACTAATCACTGTACGATTTCTAATAGATGAGTTCTTTGAAAGATAGTTGTCTTTAGGGTTTGCATCTAGTTATCGCAATTTTCGTGCCAGTCTGAAAAAACAGGATATTCCCACGATATTTCAATGCAGTCTTTTTTTTCGCTCCGCAAAACGAAAAAAAATTTCCTGAAAACAGGAAATTTTTTTCCGAATAAGTCCGCTATTTTAGCAGTTTTCTTTTTTCTCAAAGGGCTCAATCCTTTTAGGAATCGTGATTTTGACAGAAGTACCTTCATCAAAGCTGGTTATAATCTTCAGCCCCGATCCGTATAAATAGTGAAGCCGTTCATCAATATTGCGTAAGCCAACACCTTCGTGCATCTCCTCTTCCGAAAAAACGCCGCGCAATTTCTCCGCATCCATTCCGGTTCCATCGTCTTCTACGGTAATACAAAGACCTTCTTCTATTCGTTCAATCTTTACCGTCACGGTTCCTCCTTCAATCTTTTTTGTTATCCCGTGCCTCACCGCGTTCTCAACAAGCGGTTGAAGCAGAAAGACCGGTATGGTTTCATCTAAATCTACATGGATTTCTTTCTTTAGCTGAATTTTTTCTCCAAATCTTGCCTGCTCGATGCGGAAATAGGTGTCAATAAATTCAAGTTCCTTTTTTATTGTCGCCAGTTTGTTCAAGTCATTAAACTCGAGACTGTTTTGTAAATAAATTGCCAAGTCAAGAATCAATTTGCTGCCTTTTTTTCCATCCCTCTCGCAGACATTCACAATCGTATTCAATGCATTATACAAAAAGTGCGGCCGAATCTGGGCTTGAAGAAACGCATATTCCGTTTCCATGACTTTTCCTCTGAGCGCATCCGCTTCAAGCAGTTTTTCATTATAACTAATAAGTTGCTCATTTGCTTTTGACTGCGTTTCTGCTTGAATATACGACATTGTTAAAAGAATAAGGAGATTCCCGAAAATAAACAGATAAGAAAGATCTACACTCGAGACCGCTCGATAGTGGAACAAATCCCCCACCATCGTCAGTAAAAAGAGCCCTATCGTTAAAAGCATAATCTTAGAATGATCTCTGCCACGCAGCACTGCCTTCATGAGAATCAAGATAATATAGATTATTTGAATCAATTCAAGTAGGCAAAAATAGATATTAAAAGAAGCACGAAAACCGGAAGGTGCAAACAGGAGTATATCGAACAACAAAGTCGGAAGTGCAATCGCCAACAACAGCTTCTTATTGTTAATTCCCGGATAGAAGTTCACTACAAATAAAAGCAAGAGTAATGGCAGATTATATAAGACAATATAACTTACAATCAAGCCCAATCGTAAGCTGAACTCCGGGAATAGTATCAAATAGGGGGTTTCTCCCCACACGCAGCCGTGCATGGCCGTAAGCACACAAATTAGTCCATAATACAATGCTGTTTTCTGCTTTCGCTGAAACGCATAAATCATCAGGTAGTAGATTCCAACCCCAAATGCAAGTCCGATAAATAGTAATTGCAACGCTGTACGATACATTTTTTCTTGATACAAAACTTTTTCAGAGCCAAAAAAGACACTGTCCCGCATCCCCCCTCGAAAATAGTTCAGATTTGCAACTTGAAAAACGAGTTCCATCTCACCGCCGCCATCCGGCAAAGGAACAATGCACTGTTTATAGTCAGGTTCAAAAAAGTCCGGATCCTCCGAAACCTTCCCGACCTCATTTACAAACACTCCATTTGCATAAAGCTTATATGCTGACGATATGATTTTTATACTCAATGCAGGATCAGAAATATCAGAGGGATAACTGAAGCGAAGTCGATAGGTCGCGACTCCGTGATCCGGATATTTTTTTCGTCCTTTCACTTTATCATTCCAGCTTCCGGGAACTTTTTCAAAGGAAAGAGGTTCTTTCGTCTCGCCATCGACAAATGAGTCTGGCGACAACAAGTCATTCCAATAGAATTCCCAATAACCATCAAGAGGAATCGTTTCGTCATTTTGCAGATCAACTGCAGTCAATTCCAATCTCCCTTGGTCTACCGGTCCGGCTTCATCCGAATACATGAATCGGATGCTCACGATAATCAAAATAATAAAACCAATCAAAAATATGATTTCATTACAATTGCCTTTAATTTTTTTCATGTTTTCCTCGTTTTTATTTTTCTTCTATTTTAGCATTGCTACTTCTATTTCGGGTATATCTTTTTATCAAAAAGATTGCAAACCACTTGCGATTCTTTTTTTTGTTTAAATGCAATTCAAAAGGCTATCAATGAAAGACACTCTCTTGTTCTGGATTGGAGGATGCCGCATGAGTAACAGAGCCCCCGCACTATTCATAGGACACGGTTCTCCTATGAATGCGATTGAAAACAATGAATTTACGCAGACTTGGAGAAGACTTGGAAAAGAGCTCCCAAAGCCGCAGGCAATTCTTATCATATCCGCTCATTGGTACACAAACGGAAGTAAGACAACCGATGAAAAGTACCCGCGTATGATTTATGATATGTATGGTTTTCCTGATGCCTTGTATCAGGTCGAATACGAACCGCAAGGAGCTCCCGAGCTTGCGCATTTGACAAAAGACCTCATTAGCAGAGAGGTGCGAATCGATAACAGTTGGGGAATCGATCACGGTACTTGGTCTATATTGTGCAAAATGTATCCTGATGCAGATATCCCCGTGTATCAGCTTAGCATCGATGCAGGTGCAGATGCCCTGACACACTATCAAATCGGCCGTGAAATCGGTTCTCTTCGCGACCGTGGCGTTATGATAATCGGAAGCGGCAATGTAGTCCACAACATCTCCCTCTTTGATCACGAAACCCAAAACGGCTTTGATTGGGCCGAAGACTTCGATGACTTTATCAAGGAAAGCATTCTTGATAAGAAATATAACCAAGTAGTAAGTCTTCATTCCTCAGGAAAATTCATGAGAGATGCTGTCACGACACCCGATCATTATTATCCGCTCCTTTATATCTTAGGCGCAGCGAGCGAAACAGACCGCGTATCCGTATTCAATGATTCTTGTATTCTTGGAGCCTTGTCAATGACAAGTTACCTTTTTCAATAATCCCGAGAAATCCGCCTTTCCCTTTCAGGAAAAAATCTCAAAGAAGCACCCCAAAGGACAGTTTTTCTTTATAAAAACTGTCCTTTTTGTTTGATTCCCGACCCCGGTACTATTCATTGTGCTTACAAAGAACTTGCAGCGCATAAAAATTCATACTATAATTAAAGCTTAAGAAAAAGAAGGGAGTCGATACAATGAGTAAGTTCATTATGGCACAAGAAAATGCCCGCATCATATCCGGGGAGGATAAGATTTTTGGCATCAATAAGAAAGCACAAGAAATGATTGCAAGCGTAGGCAGAGATAAAGTTGCAAACGCAACAATAGGCTCTCTCCTTGATGATTCGGGGAACCTTGTCGTTCTATCTTCGGTCGTAGAGGTCTTAAAAGGCCTTCAGCCGGTCGATTATGCGGAATACGCACCAATCACAGGCGTACCGTCTTTTTTACAGGCAGCGATCAAAGCAGTCTATATGGATCACGTTCCTTCCTGCAACATTGAAGCAATCGCGACCCCCGGTGGAACCGGTGCAATTCACAACACAATTCAAAATTACACCAAACGAGGTGATACGATTTTGACTTCTGATTGGTATTGGAGTCCATACAACACAATCGCCCAAGAAATTGAACGCAAACTCGAAACATATCCTCTTTTTGATGAGAACTTCAAGTTCAATCACAAAGGTTTTTCCGATAAAGTGCGCGAGTTGTTGTCACGCGAAGACAGGCTTGTTATCATCATAAACACCCCTGCGCATAATCCGACCGGATATTCACTAACGCTTGAGGATTGGGATCATGTACTCGCCCTCTTAAAAGCCGAAGCCGAAGATAAAACAAAGAAGATTGTGTTGCTCGTCGATGCGGCCTATCTTGATTTTGCGGGAGATGCAAAAGAATTCCGCGAATTCCTTCCAAAGCTTGAAAACCTTCCGGACAACCTACTTCCTCTGATTGCCTACAGTATGTCAAAGAGCTTTACTCTATACGGCATGCGCGGAGGTGCTTTGATTTGCCTTTCACCCAATAAAGCAATCACTGATGAATTCAAAATGGTCAACGCCTTTACTAACAGAGGTACTTGGTCAAACGGAACGCGCTGTGCTATGGTAGCTTTGAGCCGCATATTTGAAAGCAAAAGTCTCTTTGACACTGTTGTGTCTGAGAGAGAAGAAGCTTTGCAACTGCTCCTCCGACGCGGCACCGCCTTCATGAAGGCCGCCGAAAAAGCGGGACTTGTGACCTGCCCCTTCACCTTGGGCTTTTTTGCAATCGTTCCCTGCGATCAATGTGATGCTGTCGGTGAAGAACTTCAAAAGGACGGGATTTTCACCGTTCCCTTTGGTGGTAGAGGATTGAGGGTCTCTGTCGCTTCCATTTCGGAAGAATGGTGTTCTATTCTTCCTGCAAAAATGGCCGCTGCTATCAAAAAAGTCAACGGCTAAGGCCAAAATTATAGTATAATGAAAATGGCCGTTGCTTCGGGGAATCCCTGCACAGCGGCCATTCTTTTATGATTCAGGAGTGGGATATGACAGACGGAGCTAAGCGAAACGAACAAGATTGCATCTATCAATTTGAAATCGATGTGCAACATTTAAACGAAAATCAATGCATGAAATTTTCTTCCTACCAGAATCTTTTTGCCAGATTGGCAGAGAGACATCTGAATGATTATGATGCAAACTTTGATCAAACGATAAAGCATGGAATGGCTTGGGCTATCGTATCTCTTTCGATTGAAGTCGTCAAACCTATAGATTCTTGCATTCGACTCTATGGCAGCACTTGGTTCTCTCAAAGAAAAGGCCCTTATTTTCGGCGCGAACTGCTGTTCAAAGACGCCGAGGGGCAAATTCGCTTTCAGGGAACGACGCACTCTGTTCTTCTCGATATCAACAATCGCAGCGTATTCCGCAAAAAAGAATTGCCGTTTCCCCTTACGGCGCCCATCGAAGATTTTACAATCAAAGCAAGCCCTCATTTTCGTCAGGATTTGACGTTTACTGCAGTAGAACAGCGAAAGGTTCGAGGAAGCTACCTTGATTGCCTTGGACACGTGAATAACTGCCGTTACGGGGATTTTGCTTACGATGCTCTTTCCGAAGAAGAACGTGCATTGACCGGCGATCTTTCGCGGATGGATATCTTCTTTTTAGCAGAACTTCGTGACAAAGACCTCTTCACAATCCAAAGAGCAACGGAAGAACAAACTCTGCCTCATGCACTATCGGATCAGTCGATTTGTTTCCAAGGTTACAATGATACAAAAGGGGAAGTATCTTTTACCATCCTTTTGGAATATTTCAAGCATCATTGATTGTTCCAAGCATGATTAACAATCTCAAGAGTTAATGGGAGGGCGAAAATGGATAATATGAACAAAAATATGATATTTTTTTCAGAGGAGCTGGTCAACCAAGAGTTACGCTCAGTGCTACTTTCTGCAGTAAGCCCTTACATCTCTGATTATCGTGTCAATTTTTCAGGCGGCTATCTCTTTTTGGATGCAACGCTCAATATCAAAGGCATTGGAGAGCTATCTGCAAAATATCGACTTAAAATACGGGATCTCACATTCCACAAAAATGCCCATACTCTTTATCTTGATTATGACGAAGACATTCGCCCTGCAGGGGGTGCAATGCAATCAATTTTATTAAAAGCAGCAGGCCTTGCGGGTGGAACCTACTTGCAAAAAGCTCTTTCAATGATGAACTTAAACGGCATCAAGGCAGACACAAAAAACTGCTCCGTTGATTTGGAGCAGCTCATCGACTTATCAAAGGGATTCTTACCCTTGATTGAATTACAATATGCAGACAGCCGCGATGCTGCCTTGTCCGTTACTTATAAAGTAAGAGTCTAAAGACCGCAATTTTTGTCTTCACAAATTTCTGCGAGATTCACAACTTTGAAGCCGTTCCCGTTAAGGAGAGCGGCTGTTTTTTCGAGATCATTTGTCTTGACCGCAAAATAAGGCATTTCTTTTTTACGAAGAACAAAACAATAGGTATAGTCAATGTTCAAATCGTTGTCGGAAAGCAAGCAGAAAAGTTCATTCAAGCTTCCGGTACGATCCTCTGGCTCCACTGCTACGATTTTACTGATTTTAGCTACAAAGCCTTCGGCAAGCAGAACTGCCAATGCTCTTTCGGGCTCTGTTACGATGATTCGCAGGATGCCGTATTCGCTCGTATCAAAAGCAACCGCGGCGCGAATATCAATGCCATTCTCTTGTAAAAGTTTTGTGACCTTTGCTAAATGACCCTTTTGGTTTGGTAAAAAGACGGAAATCTGTTGAATCAACATATTATTTTTCCTCCCTCAAATCAATAACTCTTTTGGCCTTGCCTTCAAAACGGGCAAGGGACCTGGGCTCGACGAGAATGACCTTGGCATCGATTCCAAGAACCGTCCTGAGTCTTCCCTTAATTGTATTCGTCAGGTTTTCAAGTTGCTGGAACGAATCGAGGACATTTGCATCGATCAATTCCACATCGACTTCGATTTTGTCCAAATAACCCTTTTTATAAACTCTGATTTGGTAATGCGGACCAATCCCTTCACTGTTGATTAGAATCTCTTCAATCTGTGACGGGAAGACATTAACGCCTCCAAGAATCAGCATATCATCGGATCTTCCTTGGATTTTTGACATCCGAACACTTGTTCTTCCACATTCACAGGTTTCATAGTGCAAGGATGTAATATCCTTTGTACGATAACGCAAGACCGGCAACGCCTCTTTTGTGATTGGTGTAATAACAAGTTCACCGACTTCACCGGGAGGAAGAATTTTCCCTGTTGCCGGGTCTATGATTTCCGGAATAAAATGATCCTCTGCGATGTGCATGCCTTTAAGGGCGAGACATTCTCCCGAAATACCGGGGCCCATCAATTCACTCATTCCATAGTTTTCTGTTGCAAACAAACCCCAATTCTCATTGAGTTGACGTCGCATCGCTTCGGTTGAACCCTCTCCTCCAAAAAGCCCCCATTTCAAAGAGAGATCTTTTTTGGGGTCGATGCCCATTTCACGGGCAACCTCAGCCATGTGAAGTGCATAAGAAGGAGTACTGATTAGCGTCGTTGTCCCAAAGTCTTTCATAATCATAATTTGCTTTTGTGTGTTTCCGGAAGACATCGGAATCACACCTGCCCCAACGGTTTCAAGCCCTTGGTGCAAGCCAAATGCTCCCGTAAAGAGGCCGTAGCCGAACGAGACCTGCGCCGTATCTTGATTGGTAACTCCCGCCATCGTTACAATTCTTGCGATAAGTTCTCTCCAAGTGTCCATATCATTTTTTGTGTAACCGACAACGGTAGGTTTCCCTGTCGTTCCCGAGGAAGCGTGATAACGCACAACTTGGTTCTTTGGTACCGCAAAAAGTCCAAAAGGATAGTTTGCTCTAAAATCATCCTTCACGGTAAACGGTATTTTTTCAATATCTTCGAGTGTCTTGATATCTCCCGGTTCCAGACCGGCCTTCTTCAATTTTTCCTTGTAATAAGGAACATGCTCATAGGCCCTTGTAACCGTTTCTTGCAATCGAGAAAGTTGGATTTCTCGATACTGCTCCCGTTTTAGAATTTCATTTTCACTCCAGATTTTACATTCGCTCATTTTTTTCTACGTCCTTTAATTTATTTTCCTATGCTTTTTTAATCTCTTTTCTTTTTTGAAAGATTATATTTTTCTTATAATAAAATAAATCCCACCGGCAACTAACAGACCTGCAAAAATAACATCCATCGGAATCCAAGGAATAAGATACCTCAAAATAACAAGGCTGCCCAAGCAAAGCAAAATGATTCCCAAAGTCACTGTCGTTGCTTTATTATTTTTTTTTTCACCTGATTCTGTTTTGTTTTCAAACGTCGTTCCCTCTGCATAACTATAACCGCTAGAACTCGTTCTCGAAGGTATGATAATCACTGCAACAATGTAAGCAATGATTCCTGCACCCCCCATCAGACAAAATACGACTGCGAGCAAGCGGACAATCACCGGATCAATATCAAAATATTCTCCAATCCCGCCACAAACCCCTGCAATAACTTTGTTTTCATTAGATTTGTATAATTTTTTCTCCATTTTAATACCCCCTTTATAGTCAATTATTATATCATTGTTTTCTTTTTTTGTACAGAAATGCAACGTCGCAAGCGGAGGAAACAGAATCTTCAACTTTGTTTTCCTGTTTTTTTATTTGGACGTTATTGTCAATCGCCCACTGATTGTGATACCATGAATTTAATGATTAGAAAGGATATCGATGATATGGAATACTATGTAATCACATTTTCAAATACACACGGAGCCATTTCGGGAGAAAAATTTTTAAAAGCAGAATTTCCGATAGTAGTCATGCCTGCGCCACGAGATGTGTCAAAAGGCTGTGGTATTGCCGTCCGCTTCAATCCGGGGGACCTGCAAGGCATTCTTAAACGTCTGGAATCCTTCCCTATTGACAAAAAAATGTATAGCATCCACCATTATTGTGATGGTTGCTATACTTTAGTTTCCATGTAATCGACATCGGTATCGATATCAAGCTTTTCGAAATGACTCCGCGACAAAACTTTTGAACTTTTCGGCGGTCGGAGAGAGTTCCACATTTCGGTTCCACACGAGATAAAACTCACGTGACAAATCAAGATCTTTTATCGGGAAAGCATAATAGTCCCTATCATCAGGATCCTTGGGCAC
>JAQUUY010000102.1 GCA_028693645.1 Eubacteriales bacterium
TTTGAGGTTCGTAAAGATGGAGTGGTTCAAAACCCGATGAATTATCTCTAAGACCGAAAAACTTTGATTTTAAGCGTAAAATACGATATAATTTTTGGCGAACGATATGTTCGCCATTTTTTTTAAAGCAAGGAGGTACGCGATGGCATTTTTCAGAGACATCAGTGACGATATTAAGTCTATCGTATCAAAAGATCCCGCAGCGCGAACGGGTATCGAAGTCCTTCTTTGTTATCCGGGAATTTGGGCATTGATTTTTCATAAATGGTCTCATTTTTTACATATTCATGGATGGAAACTGCTTGCAAGATTACTTTCTCAATTCGCTCGTTTCTTGACCGGGATTGAAATCCATCCCGGTGCTGTGATTGGCAGACGATGTATGATAGATCACGGGATGGGTGTTGTTGTCGGAGAAACCGCAGAAGTCGGAGACGATGTCACCATTTATCAGGGAGTCACGCTGGGAGGAACCGGAAAAGATACCGGCAAACGGCACCCTACGATTGGGAACAATGTTGTTCTCAGCACGGGTGCGAAGGTGCTCGGCCCATTCAAGGTTGGAAATAATTGCAAAATAGGAGCGGGCGCAGTTGTTCTTGAAGAAATCCCTAATAATTGTACAGTGGTAGGCATACCCGGAAAAATCGTCAAAAGAGGGGATCAGAGAGCCGAAGATTTCAATCAGGTCGATATGCCCGATCCCATCGCTGTCGAACTTGAGTGTCTGCGTCGCCGAATCGTAATGATGGAGACGAAGGTCAGAGGAATGGAAGAGGAGAAGTAGCATGAAGATTTATAATACACTGACACAAAAAAAAGAAGAGTTTCGTCCATTGGATGAAAATGAAATAAAAATATATGTTTGCGGACCCACCGTCTATAACTATTTCCATATCGGGAATGCAAGGCCATTTGTAGTTTTTGACACGCTCAGAAGGTATTTAGAGTATCGGGGAAAAAAGGTCAATTTTGTTCAGAATTTTACCGATGTTGATGATAAGATTATTAACAGGGCCCGCGAAGAAGGCCTTTCTGCCGGAGAAATCGGAGAAAAATATATTGGGGAATACTATAAGGATGCCGAAGCATTAAATGTCAAAAAAGCGAATGTTCACCCGCGAGTTACGGAGAACATGGATGAAATCATTTCCTTTGTGGCAGGCCTGATTGAAAAAGGCTATGCCTATGAAATCGATGGAGACGTTTATTATCGGACGCGCAAATTTACCGAATATGGGAAATTGTCAAAACAAAAGATTGAAGATTTGGAATCCGGAGCAAGGATTGACGTCGGAGAGAAAAAGGAAGATCCTTTGGATTTCGCCCTTTGGAAAGCAAGAAAAGTTGACGATGAGATTGCTTGGAAATCTCCTTGGGGTATGGGGAGACCCGGTTGGCATATCGAATGTTCTGTCATGTCAACAAAGTATCTGGGAGAAACAATTGACATCCATGCGGGAGGTCAAGATCTGATGTTCCCCCATCATGAAAATGAGATTGCGCAGACGGAAGCGATGACCGGAAAGCCCTTTGCCAACTACTGGATGCACAACGGCTATATTACAATAGATAACGAAAAAATGTCAAAGTCAAAAGGCAACTTCTTCATGGTGCGTGATATCCTGAAACAATATGACGGAGAAGTCATGCGTTATTTCCTTCTATCCGGTCATTATCGCAGCCCGATTAATTTCAGCGAAGAATTGATGGAACAGTCAAGAAACAGCTTGGCGAGAATAAGGAATGCAAAGGCGAATCTCTTGCACCTTATTGAAAATGGAAGCGGAACGCTAAGCGAACAAGAAGAAAAAATCCTTGTCGAGCTTTCTTCTTACCGTGATAAATTTATTACCGCAATGGATGATGATCTAAACACGGCGGATGCCATCAGTGTCATCTTTGAATTGATCCGTGACATCAACACTGCTGTAAAAGACGGGGCTTCTGCAGCGTTTGCTACAAAGGCGCTGGAACTGTTGCATGAATTCTCACACGTGATCGGTCTTTTGGAAGAAAAAGATAATCCTAAGGGGAATGAAATAGAACCCGAGATTGCAGCACTCATCGAAGAACGAGAGGGCGCGAGAAAAAACAAAGACTTCAAACGTGCAGACGAAATCAGAGATATTTTAAAAGAAAAAGGGATCACCCTGAAAGACACCCCACAGGGGATACAGGTGATCCGCATATAGTGTTTCTTGTTGATGAAGTCGATTATCGGAATGCTTGCGCAAAGAACAAACCGGAAAGGGACCATGAAAGCAAAGTAAATTGCGAAAGATAGGTTCCAATCCAAGGGAAAGGCAGAGCCGAAAAAACGGAATATGCAAGAGGTGCAATCCCAATCAGCACAAATAGCAGGATGGGAAACAAGTAGATGAATTTATTCTTTTGCTTTGTGAAGCGCGGGCTCACCATAGTGCCCGCGGCAAAACCAATTACAAAATAGACGATGTAGACGATGACGGAAGCATATTCTGAAGCGATGGCACCGACAATCATCAAGGCGATAATAATCAGTGTTCGGGTTATGAGTTTTAATGAATTTGGCATAGTTGCCTCCTTAGTCTTGTTTTTATTCATTTTAACTTATGCACAAAACAATGGCAAGGGGAGGCCGGAATGAAATTCTTTGTACTCAGTGACACTCATGGCAGGCTTGGACCTGCCGAAGCAATCGCAAACAGCATTTCTGATCTTGATGCGATTATTCATTTGGGAGACTACCAACGAGATGGAGAACTTTTAAAAAAAACACTTGGTATTCCTGTTATTTCACTAAAGGGAAATATGGATGGAAGCTTTGGGACAGAAGATTATATCGTGTTGGAAACGGAATTCGGCAAACTCTATCTGTCACATGGGCATATTGAATCTGTTAAATACGGTTATGAAAAACTGCTGTATAAAGCTGCTTCTTTGGATTGCAAAGCAGCACTTTTTGGCCATACCCATGCGGCCTTTTTTGAAATGGTCGACGGGATGTATCTCTTGAACCCGGGAAGTCTTACAAATCCAAGGGGCGCGCGCGTCGGTTCCTATGCGTTGCTGACAACAGAAAAGGACTCTTTTAGCGCTAACATCATTTATCTTGAGCCCGCAATGCAAACGCAAACGAGCAACACTTCAAATCAAACGAAAGCAGCCGTCAGCACCGGCTTTTTGAGAAGCCGCTTTAATGACAGCGACGGGCAATAGGATACCAACGCAGGTGTAGTAACACCTGCGTTTCAACAAATAGCATTCCTGTCAAGGAGAAACATGGAAGAAAAACGATTATTGTTTATAAATACGACGGCCTTGGCCTTTATGGGAGATGCGGTCTTCGAAATGCGAGTCCGTGCACATTTGCTTGAAAAGGGAGAGATTCATGCGGATCGGCTCCATAAGGAGGCTGTTCGTTTTGTCAAGGCGGAAGCACAGGCAGAACTCCTGAAAGCGATGCTTTCTGATTTGAGTGAAGAAGAACTCGCGTTAGTGAAAAGAGCACGAAACCGAAAGAGCGCAACAAAACCAAAAAATGCAGATCCCGTCGATTACAAGTGGGCGACCGCTTTTGAAGCTTTGCTGGGGCATCTTTTCCTTGCAGAGAAAAACGACAGGCTTGAAGAACTCATCCAAAAGGCGATAAGCTATGTCGAAGGGGACAAAGAAAATGACAAAAAAGAAGCCAAGGAATAAATTTCGCGATATGATTGGTGATTATTATATGACAAACCGCGAAATATCAAAACAAGACAAAGAACGTTGCCAAGCAGAACAGAAAGACAACAAGCGCGTCTGGTCGACAACGGAAAAGATGATGCTCATTACAATAATCCTTGCAGGGCTCGTCCTGTTGATCAAACACCTTGTCTGGTAGAAACTATAATAGTAAGGAGAGAATGAAATGAGCAAAGCTGATATCCTGTTTATTCAGAACTGCAAAGAGATCATAGAACAGGGAGTATGGGATACCGATCAAGAGGTAAGACCGCGCTGGGAGGATGGAACCCCTGCCCATACCGTTAAGAAATTTGGCATCGTCAATCGTTACAATCTCGCCGAAGAATTCCCAATCCTTACTCTTCGCCGCACCTATTGGAAAAGTGCGCTTGACGAGCTCTTGTGGATCTGGCAAAAGAAGTCGAACAATATCCATGATTTGTCGAGTCATATCTGGGACAGCTGGGCGGATGAGAGCGGTTCCATCGGAAAAGCATATGGATACCAACTTGCCATTAAAAGTAAGTATCCTGAAGGGGAATTCGATCAAGTGGATAGAGTGCTGTTTGATCTCAAGAATAACCCTGCCAGCCGGCGTATCCTGACGAATATTTATAACTTCCAAGATCTCCATGAGATGGGTCTGTATCCTTGTGCCTATTCCATGACTTTTAATGTATCGGGGGATACGCTCAATGCGATTCTTAATCAAAGATCGCAGGATATGCTCGCTGCAAACAATTGGAATGTCGTCCAATATGCTTTGCTGACACATATGATGGCGAGGGTTTCGGGGCTCAAGGCAGGCGAACTTCTCCATGTTATCGCAGATGCCCACATCTATGATCGGCATGTGGATTTGATTCGGCCACTCTTTGATCAAGAACCAAAAGCAGCGCCGAAGCTTGTAATTGATCCCTTAATTACTGATTTTTATTCTTTCACAAAAGATAGTTTTAAGTTAGAGGGATATGAGCCATCCCTTTATGAAGAAAAAATACCAATCGCTATTTAATCAAACATATAAAAAAAGTGAAAATGACGGAATAATAAAGAAGGGCTTTGCACGTTGGTGCAAAGCCCTTCTTTTGATTCTCACCAAAGGCGTTATGGCCTTTGCCGGAAAAGGAAGTTAAAGTGTTGGGTAGACCTTCTTGCCAAGTGCTGCGTTTACAACAAGT
>JAQUUY010000012.1:0-2720 GCA_028693645.1 Eubacteriales bacterium
TAATTGATGAAATGGGATATAAGCCGAATTGGTTTGCTCGCGGCTTAAACTTTAATAAAACATATACGATTGGTCTTCTGATTCCCAACATATTGAACCCTTCTTACATTGAGATGGCAAAGGGGGCCGAAGAAGTTGCGAATCAAAAGGGCTATATGACTTTACTCTGCATTACAGAGGGAGAAAGCGAAAAAGAGAAAAAATATGTGCAAACTCTCGTGGATCGTAGAATTGACGGAATGATTCTTGTATCGTCCATGCTTGAGGATGCAGAAATCAAAGAGATCACGGCCCAAGGAATCCCTGTTGTTCTGATTGGTGAAAATAAGGGAAACTCACAAGAACCAATCATTCGGATTGATTGCAAAGAGGCTGCCTACCTTGCCATGAAACACTTGTTTGATTGCGGATATCAAGACATCGCATTGATTTGCGGGCAGACACCGGAGATGGAAAACAAAAATAAGTTAGATGGGTACGAATTTGCTTTGGCGGAGGCAGGTATTCCAATTAAAGCGGAATATGTAGTCAGTGAAGAAAACACCATTGAAGGTGGATATGTTGCGGCCAGGAAGTTACTTGCCTTACCGAGGCCTCCGAGAGCTGTATTCACGACCTCTGACCTTTTGGCTTTTGGCGTGATGGAAGCCGCTCGTGATTCTGAACTTCGTATTCCCGAAGACCTTGCGCTGATGGGATTTGATAATATTAGGATGGCGAATTTGATGGAACCTAAATTATCAACAGTAGCGAAACCTTTGCATCGTATGGGCTTGTCGGGAGCGAGGCTGCTCTTCGATGTGATGGAAAGTAAGAATCATGAAGAAATAGCGATGAAAGAAATCGTTTTGCAGTCGAAATTAAAAATCAGAAAATCTTGCGGCCACAAAGAAAGAATCAGCGAAATTTTCTAAGGGATAACGGAGGCACTTTGTGAAAACGAATTTTTTGGGATTACAACTTAAGAACCCTATTATTATAGCTGCCGGACCTTGGAATAGGGATGGGGCAAGTATTCGCGAAAGCCTTGCGACCGGTGCTGGCGCGGTCGTAACAGAGACGATTGTCAGTGAGCCTTTTCCCGATATCAAACCAAGGATTTCGTATCATGGTTTTGGCGGGAGCAATATACGTTTGTACAGCGATGTCCAAATCGAAGGTTGGGAGCGTGAAATGGACATTGCGAAAAGTAAGGGTGGAATCGTAATTGCAAGCGTTTCTGCGCATACTCCCTCCGAACTTGCTTATTTAGCGGCAAAGATGGAAAAGTTCGGAGCTGATGGCATTGAATTGGGTCTTTCGGCACCCATGGGCGAAAACCTCGAAGTGACTGCCTCGGATCCCAAAGAGGTTTATAAATTGACCCGCTGTGTCGTCGAGAATGTTAAAATTCCGGTGATGGTAAAGCTTTCGCAAAGTGCCACCAATATTTCACTGGTCGCAAAAGAAGTGAAAAGGGCCGGTGGCGCTGGAGTCTCTGCAATCAACTCTATCCGCTGCATATTAGGCGTCGACATCGAAAAAAAGGAACCCTTACTCCCTACTTACGGAGGCTATTCCGGTGCTCCAATCAGGCCGCTTGGACTTGCTTCCGTCGCAACGCTGGCGCAGACCGTTGATCTTCCGATTTGCGGTATCGGGGGGATTGAGGATTACAAGAATGTTTTGGAATACCTTCTCCTCGGAGCTTCTGCTGTTCAAATTGGGACGGCGCTGATGATTTACGGGCGAAAAAGAATCGCCCGGATTGTCGAAGATTTTGAATGTTACGCAAAGGAAAATAAAATTTCCGATGTGAAGGAGATTAGGGGGAAAGCACTGGAAAAACTAAAATCGTTTGAAGAAATAAAGATAGAACCCTTGCTCTGTTATGTGAATTCAATTCCGTGTGAGGCGGGCTGTTCTCGTTGCATTGATGTTTGTCTCTATCACGCACTCGAAAGAAACAAAAATGGTCAAATTGTTGTTAAAGAAAGCGAATGCACGGCCTGCGGGCTTTGCACTTGTCTTTGTCCTACCCAAAATTTATCTTTGAAAAGGTAGATCTCCCTCATTTCCTATCCTAAATGAAATTCTCTGTGATATAATAATAATGATTTCGTCGATGGCTGGCGGAACACCGAAATACTAAAGGGGCATACAAGGAGGTACCGGATGAAAATCAAATTCTGCGGGGCTGCAAAATCAGTTACCGGATCGTGTCACTTAATCACGACAGAAAAACACAAGCTGCTTCTTGACTGCGGTCAGTTCCAGGGAAGCGATGAGATGGACGAACTGAACAAGGGCTTCGACTTCAATCCGGCAGAGATTGATTTTGTTGTGCTTTCGCATGCTCATATTGATCACAGCGGAAGACTCCCTTTGCTTGTGAAGAATGGGTTCAAAGGAAAAATATACTGTACTAATCCTACGGCGGATCTTCTGAACATCATGCTAAAGGACAGCGCCTATATTCACGAAAAAGAAGCGGAGTGGGCGAACCGGAAAAACGAAAGGGCTGGCAGGCCTCTTGTGGAACCACTTTATACAATCGAGGACGCAGAAGCGGCATTGAAGTACGTTTCGCCGATTCTATACAATCAACTGCTTGAAATCAATGGAGAAATTAAGGTCGTTTTCAATGATGCGGGGCATATTTTAGGTTCCTCAATCATCGAACTTTTTGTCTCTGACATTAACGGAGATTCAAAATTGGTTTTTTCGGGAGATCTCGGAGT